>JALYZF010000107.1 GCA_030948995.1 Acidobacteriota bacterium | reverse complement strand
CCGATGAACTGTCCGTTTCACATCGGAATTTACAAAACGCATCCGCGCTCTTATCGTGAATTGCCGCTGCGTTACGCCGAATTCGGAACGGTTTACCGCGCGGAATTGTCCGGCACTTTGCACGGTTTGATGCGTGTGCGTGGATTCACGCAAGACGACGCGCATATTTTCTGCACGCCGGAGCAAGTCGAACAAGAAGTTGGCGCGTGCGTTGATTTCGCATACGACGTTTTCAAAACTTTCGGCTTCAACAAATTCAAAGTCGAATTGTCCGTTCGCGGCGGCGAGGACAACAAGGGTTATTTGGGTTCAGACGCAGATTGGGAAAGTGCCGAACTCGCGCTGGTAAATGCTTTGCGCGAGCGCGGAATTTCGTATGAAAGAATCGAAGGCGAAGCGGCGTTTTACGGTCCAAAAATTGACATCAAAGTCGAGGATTCAATCGGACGGTTGTGGCAATTATCAACCGTGCAGTTTGATTTTAACTTGCCCGAAAGATTTGAATTGGAATATGTTGCCGAAGACAATAAACCGCGTCGCCCGATTATGGTGCATCGCGCTTTATTCGGCTCGGTCGAACGCTTTTTCGGCGTGTTGGTCGAGCATTACGCGGGTGCTTTTCCCTTTTGGCTCGCGCCCGTTCAAATTGCTGTTCTGCCGATTACTGACAGAATCAACGAATACGCCGAAACGATTGCCAGTGAATTGAAAAAATCCGGTTTTCGTGTTGATTTGAACGATAAAAGTGATAAAATCGGCGCAAAGATTCGTAACGCGCAATTGCAGAAAGTTCCTTTGATGCTCGTCTTGGGCGATAAGGAACTGGAAGACCAAAAAATTGCCGTGCGCGAACGCAAAGCGGGCGACATTGGCGCAATGAATCTGCCGGAGTTTATCAAACTGGCGGAAAAGTTGAAAAAAGAGCGTATCAATAGCTTGGATGATATTCTAAACTAGAGGTTTTATGGGTAATTCAATCCAATTGCCGACTAAAATTCGCGTAATGAACGGTGCTGAATACGCAATTGTTTCGCGGGTTTTCGGCGACACACTGCCGTATAAATTCAGAATCTGGATAACAAACGCGGCGGGAAAAGACGGGCGCGCTTTTACGATTCCAACTTCGCTCGTTGCAACTATTTTGGCAATTCCCGTTACAGGATTTTTGGGCGGAGTAATCGGCGGTTATGTCGCCAGCGCGTTGAATTTGGCTTATCTGATAAATGTCGGAGACGATTACGACAAATTGTCCGGCACGAATCAGAGACTGCTCGTGCATGAAACTACGCACGTCTGGCAAGGAAAAAACAGCACGTTCTCCCAGAGTTATGTTTATAATTCGGTTATTAATCAGCATTTAAAAGGGCAAGGCGCTTATGATTATACTGCCGGCGGCGATTGGTCTTCTTATAATGTCGAGCAACAGGCGCATATCGTAGAAGATTGGTTTGTCAACGGAGAGCAATCAAACGATTCTTTATTTCCATACGTTAGTGACCACGTTCGGACGGGAGACGCTTGAAATGCGACGATTTTTGAAATTACCGTTGTTTATAATTTTAATTATCGGCGCGTTGATTAATTGTTCGTGCAATTCTTTCGGCGACCCGATAATCAAAATAAAAGGATTGGTTCGAGACACGCAAAGCACGCCGATTGAAAGCGCGACGGTGCAGTTGGAACGCGAAAAGAACGGCGAAATCAGAAAGTTAGATTTAGACCAATTGACAAAAGCTGACGGCAGTTTTGAATTTACAATCATCGGCTCGCTGCCTGACAATTTGAAGTTGATTGTTAGAAAAGACGGATTTAAGACAGTCGAAAACCGGATTTTAGAATCGGAAGGACAAAAGGAAATGGATATTACGCTTGAGCGTGAATCAAAATAAATTTCAGCGCGCGATTTCATAAATTCGCATTTATAGAGAATTGGAAATTTTGGATTGTCAACCGTATTAACAACTACAATCCAAAATCAGACTAGAGGAGAAAAAATATCGCAAGTAGATTTAGTAAAAATCGTCCGGTTCGTTTTAAAGGACCGCAGCACCGCACCAACGAGCGGATTAGAGTTCCGTCGGTCAGAGTAATTGACGAAGACGGCGAGCAGCTAGGCGTGATGGATTCGCGCGACGCCGTTCAGCGCGCGCGCGAAGAAGGCAAAGATTTGGTGGAAATTGCGCCGAATGCGAAACCGCCGGTTTGCCGGATTATCGATTACGGAAAGTTTCTTTACGAAGAAAAGAAACGCGCGGCTGAAGTCAAGAAAAAACAGGTTACCGTTACGGTCAAAGAAATTAAGTTTCGACCGGGAACAGACGACCACGATTACGGTTACCGAAAGGAACGCGCGCGCGAATGGATTGCCGACGGCGATAAAGTTCGCGCGACAATCGCCTTTCGCGGCAGAGAGATGACGCACCGCGAATTGGGAGCAAACCTGCTTGCCAAGCTGCGCGACGATTTGGCGGATATTGCCGACGTGGAAGTTACGCCGAAAATGGAAGGCTATCAAATGTTTGTAATATTTGTGCCGAAAAAAGTTCAAGTGCCGGTAAAAACACCGGCGGCTAAGAAAGAATAGATTTGCCACAGAGCGCACATAGTTCACAGAAAATAATTTAAAATCACTCTGTGTTCTCTGTGAACTCTGTGGCTGAAAATTAAAGGAGCAATAAAAAAATGCCGAAATTAAAAACACATAAAGGCGCGGCAAAGCGTTTTCGCTCGACCGCATCGGGTAAGTTCAAACGCGGACACGCCTACGCGCGCCATATTTTGACCAGCAAGTCGCCGAAGCGAAAACGCAATCTGGATATTGACACGCTCGTGTCCGAAAGCGACCAGAAGCGCGTCGAAGCGATGCTGCCCTATGGAAGAAATTAGGAATTATGAATGATGAACGCTGAATATTTTTATTCATCGTTCATCGTTCCGCATTCATCATTTAGGAGAATATTATGCCAAGAGCAAAACGTGGAAATAAGCGCACCGAGCGGCGCAAAAAGATATTAAAACTAGCAAAGGGTTATTACGGCACGAAATCAAAACTTTACCGACAGGCGAAAGAATCGGTCGAACGCGCCTTAAACTTTGCTTATACGGGTCGAAAGCTGAAAAAACGCGACTTCCGCAAACTGTGGATTGTCCGCATCAACGCGGCGTGCCGTGTCAACGGAATGAAATATTCGCAGTTTATGCACGGCTTGAAAGTTGCCGAAATCGAATTGGACAGGAAAGTTCTTGCCGATTTGGCAGTTAAACAACCGGAAGCGTTTGCGACTTTAGCCGGACAGGTTAAAGAAGCGATTAACAGTAATCAACAACAAGCAGCAGCTTAGTTTTTTTAATAAGGATTTGACCGCAGATGAATGCAAACGGCAGACACAGATTTTTCTTTTTTGAATTTATAGTAGCGCGTTCATTTGTCTGCGGTTTCAATTGATTTATGACAGAACCGAAAGAACAAGCGAGACAAGCACACGAAGCGTTCAAAGCAGAATTTGAACGCTTTAATAATTTAAGCGCGCAAAGTTTATCTTTGACCGAAGCCGAAAGTTTGCAAAAAGAAATTGCCGAATTGCGTGTCAAATACACGGGCAAAAAATCTGAAATTTCAGGATTGAATCGGCTTGTCGGACAAGTTGCACCCGAAGAACGCGCCGAGTTTGGCAAAATCGTTCAAACTGTTGTCGCTAACGTTAATCAATCAATAGTGGAAGCAGAAACGACGCTCAAAAGTTTTATCGAAAACGCGAAAATCGAGCGCGAGCGAATTGACGTAACTTTACCCGGAACGCGCCCGCGTCAAGGTCATTTGCATCTGTTAACGATTCTGCGCCAGAAAGTTGAAGACATTTTTGTGTCGCTTGGTTATTCGATTGAAGACGACCGCGAGATTGAAACCGATTATTACAATTTCGACGCGCTGAATATACCCTTTGGTCATCCGGCGCGCGAATCGCAGGACACTTTTTACACAACTGGCGGTTTCGCACTGCGCTCGCAAACTTCGACCGTGCAGATTCGCGCGATGGAGCGGCGCGGCGTGCCGATTCGCATCATCGCGCCCGGCAGAGTTTTCCGCCGCGACACGCCCGATTTGACGCACACGCCGATGTTTCATCAAATCGAAGGCTTGTGCGTGGACAAAGGAATCACGATGGCGCATCTGAAAGGCACGGTCGGCGAATGGCTGCGCCGTTTGTTCGGCAAAGAAACCAAGATTCGCCTTCGCCCGTCTTACTTCCCTTTCACCGAGCCGAGCGCGGAATTCGATTTTTCCTGCTTCAAATGCGGCGGCACGGGCGCGTTTGAAGGTGAACGCTGTCGCCCGTGCAAAGGTTCGGGCTGGATTGAACTCGGCGGTTCGGGAATGGTTCACCCGAATGTTTTGCGCGCCTGCAACGTTGACCCGCAAATTTATTCGGGCTTCGCCTTCGGCTTCGGCTTGGAGCGAATGTGCAGCTTGATGTATTCGCTCGACGATATTCGCTTGATGTTCGAGAACGATGTGAGATTTTTGGAGCAGTTCAGGTAAAATTACAAAGTAGAGGTGTTTTTATGACGAATCTTGAACAAACAATTATCGAAAAAGTTCATGCTTTTCCGCCTGAAAAACAGAAAAAGTTATTGGATTATGCCGAAACTTTGGAAGTAGAAGAAACGGCGGAAGAAACTGAACACCAAACAATCTGGGATATGGTGAAAGACATTATCGAAGAAGTTCCGAAAGAAGCGTGGGACGAATTGCCGACCGACGGTTCAATCAATGTTGACCATTATCTTTACGGTCATAAGAAAAAGACGAAATGAAAGAAATCTTTGCCGACACAAGCCATTTCGTCGCCGTTTTTCATCCGAGCGACCAATTGCACGAGAAAGCCGTTACGGTTGAAAAAAGTTTGATTGAAACTCGCATAATTACAACTGATTTTGTTTTGATTGAAGTCTTGAATTATTTCAGCGACTTTCGAGAATATTTTAAAACACGAATTGCGAGAGCAGTTGAAACTATAATCTCGAAATCTGAAATACAAATCGTCGAATGTTCACGCGAAGAGTTTTTGAAAGGTTTTGAATTTTACAATTTGCGTCTTGATAAAGGTTTCAGCTTGACCGACTGCGTTTCGATGAATGTAATGCGCGAGCGAAATATTGGCGAAATTCTGACAAACGACGACCATTTTGAACAGGAAGGTTTTCGGATTTTGCTTTGATGTATTCGCTCGACGATATTCGCTTGATGTTCAAGAACGATGTGAGATTTTTGGAGCAGTTTAGATAACAATATGGAATATGTTCAATCGGAAAGAATTTGGCTTAGAGGCAATCCAGAGCTTGATGAGGCTTGGGTTCAAAAAGTAATAGCTGAAAATCCGTCTTTATTAGAATTAGGCGACCTAGTTCTGAAGGATAAAGAAAGAATCCATAGTGGTTCGGGACGATTAGATTTGCTTCTACAAGATAAAGAATCAAAACAACGGTATGAGGTCGAAATTCAATTAGGAAAAACTGATGAATCTCACATTATACGGACAATTGAATACTGGGATATTGAACGTAAACGCTATCCCCAATATGACCATACTGCTGTCATTGTTGCAGAAGATATTACGAGTCGTTTTTTGAATGTAATCAGCCTTTTTAATGGCTTTATTCCTTTAATTGCAGTCCAAATGCAAGCTATTAAAATCAAAGACTATGTTTCTCTTTCATTCGTAAAGGTTTTGGATGAAAGAAAACTTGGCTGGATAGAAGAAGACGAAGAAGTTGCAGAAATAACCGATAGAAAGTATTGGGAAAAGCAAGTTAGTAAGACATCTTTAGAAATTACTGATGAAATTTTCAATCTTCTTAAAGAAATTAACCCAAATATTTCACCAAACTATAGGAAATGGCATATTGGTATATTTATTGACAAAAGAGTTCGTAATTTTGCTTATTTAGAGCCAAAGAAAAACTGGGTAAAATTTTGCATTTCAACTCGCTTTGAGATTTATGAGGAATTCAAAGAAGCACTTGAACAATCTGACTTAAAAACAGAGGGCTATAATTCCAAATACAACCTTTTTTACATCAACCTTCAACAAAAAAATGATGTCAAGAAAAACGAAGAACTCATAAAAGCCATTTTAACGAAAGCATACGAAAATTTATGAACATCAGTTACAACTGGCT
>JALYZF010000098.1 GCA_030948995.1 Acidobacteriota bacterium | reverse complement strand
GCGGCAGATACACGACGCCCGACGGAATCACATCTTTGCCGGACGCCGATAAATTGATGAAAAACCAGCCGACCGGCGGGCTGATTGCCGTCATCGGCGACGACAACAACGATTTTATTTTCATCGGCACGGTGCGAGAATTTATCGCCGCGCGCGACGGCACGTTGTTTTTAGGCGTCAATGAGGGAAATCTAAACGACAACTCCGGTGTGTTTGAGGCGAAGATTCAAATTTTCCCAAGCAACTAAAGAACAAATTACGAATTTCAAATTACGAATTACGAATTGAAGGAAACTTCCCCATCACTCGTAATTCGTTTATTCCTTGATTTCTTCCAACTAAAAGCGGACAATTTGTATCTAACAGTCTAAATAATTTCCAAAGAGGCAGAATTTATGCAAACCGTTTTCTTCGTCCGTCGCTTTTCGGCTTTGATTGTTTTTGCAATCGTCATCCTTGTTTTCGGTCAAATTTCCTTCGCTCAATCGCGCACTCAAAAAGTTGACTCGCAAAGAGACGAGCAGAAAAAAAATCAGCGCCCCGTGCCGCGCACAGAAGAAGAACTCAAGCAGGAAAACGAGCGGCGCAAGCAGGAAGAAGAAGAAAAAAACGCGGTCGTCGAAAAAGAAGCCGTCGAGATTAAAACAAATATCGTCAATGTTGACGCCGTTGTTTACAACAAGAAAACCGGACAGGTCGTTACCGGATTAAAGAAAGAAAATTTTGCCGTCTTTGAAAACGGCGTCAAACAGGAAATCACGAATTTTGCGATGCCGGAAGCGCCGATTACCGTTTCCCTAGTTGTCGAATTCAGCAAATGGTCGGAAACATTCGGCTTTTACGGCAGTCACGGTCAGGAATCTGGAACGGCTGAAGTTATTCGCCCAGTCGCTTATTTTCTCTCGAAATTTATCAAAGCGCCGGACGATTATGCTTCCGTCATCGCGTTTGATTTGCGCCCGACGCCGATTACAGATTTTACAAACGACCCGAACCGCCTTCGTCAAACGGTCGATTTGCTACTGCGAAATTCTCCGGCTTTTCGTGAAAATAATATCTACGACGCCGTAAAATTCGCGCTTGTCGGCGGGCGCGGCGATTCGGTTGTATTGGAAAATTCAAAAGAGCGCACCGCCGAATACGGCGGAATGGTTTCGGTCAAAGCCAAACGGCGCGCCATAATTCTAGTAACTTCGGGCATCGATACGTTCAGCAAAATAAATTACGGCGAGATTCGCAAAATCATACAGGAGGCGGGCGTGCCGATTTACATTATCGGCACGGGAAATCTTTTTAATAAAATGTATGGCGACTCTTTGTCAGCCGAAGGCGGCATTGACGGTTCTCCCGGACGGCTCGATTTCGCGCAGGCAAACAACGCGATGAAAACTTTTGCTTTGGAGTCGGGCGGCGCGTTTTTCCCCGTTACGTTTCCGGGCGAGCTGCCTTCGGTTCTCGGTTCGATTAACAGTCTTCTTCGCAGTCAATACAGCATCGCTTACGACGTTGGAGACGCGAAGCGCGTGCCGGGCAAGAAAAACAAGCTCGACGTTAAAGTTGATTTAAACGGCGACGGCATTTATGAAGACAAGGAATTAGTCATTCAGCATCGCCCGTTTTATATAACGCCTAAAGACCAGCCGACGCAGAAGCAAAAATAATTTTCGCGCCCGTAAGAATCATAGAAAAGAGAGTTTGTTTTACGGCTCTCTTTTTATTTTGCGTAGGTGAGAGGAAACTTTAGAGTTGATTCTTGTCATAAACATTTATATTTGCTAATGATTTAGTAAATAAATCAAGGAGACAAATAATATCGTGCCGAGTAATTTCAACAAACTAAATCCATTTAACGAGGAAACAAAACAATTAAACGTCGTTATCGAAACGCCGAAAGGCAGCCGCAACAAATACGCTTTTGACGAAGACAGCGGGCTTTTCAAGATGAAAGGAGTTCTCGCCGCCGGTCATTCTTTTCCGTTCGATTTTGGTTTTATTCCAAACACGAAAGGCGGCGACGGCGACCCGCTCGATGTTCTGGTTTTAATGGACGAACCGGCGTTTGTTGGCTGTTTGATTGAAGCGCGGCTCATCGGCGTCGTCGAAGCCAAACAGACCGAACGCGACGGAAAGGTCGAGCGCAACGACCGTTTGATTGCCGTCGCCGCAGATTCGCGCAATCACACGCACGTTAAATCTTTCGACGATTTGAACGAAAATCTTATCAATGAAATCGAGCATTTTTTCATTTCCTACAATGAAGCAAAAGGCAAAAAGTTTGAACCGCTTGGACGCTTCGGCGCGCAGAAAGCAAAAAAATTGGTTGAAGAAGCAATGCAAAATTCAAAGAAAAAGCCGACCAAAGCTAAATCGAAAACTAAGAAAAAGCGATAGCAAATTACCTGAATTTTTCTCTTCGTTCTCCGTGTCTCTGTGGTGAACGAATCTCTTTCTGTTATAATTATTTTATGAAATTCCTGCACATTTCCGACGTGCATCTCGGCTGCACGCGCTATCAACTTGCCGAAAGCCCGCGTGATTTTTTCGATGCGTGGATTGATGTTTTGCAGAAATATGCCGTTGGCGAGCGAGTTGATTTTGTTATAATTTGCGGAGATTTTTTTCATAAGCGCAACGTGCCGCCCGAGACGATGAATTACGCTTTCGCCGGTTTGAGTCTGCTCAAAGACGCGGGAATTCCCGTCGTCGCCATCGAGGGTAATCACGACCAGAAACACAACGATAGCGATTACAGTTGGCTGCGTTCCTTGGCGAATTGGAATCTTTTGTATCTGCTCGAGCCGAAAAACTCCGAAGGCAAAATCATCTATGAAGCGTGGAACGCAGACGACGGCAAAGGCGGATTTGTTGACATCGGCGATGCCAGAGTTTTCGGTTCGAGTTGGTATGGCGCGTCGGCAAACTGGGCGATTCCGATGCTAACCGCCGCCATTAAAGAAAATTCCCGCGCGGGCGCGTTTCAAATTCTGCTTCTGCACACCGATGTCGAAGGTCATCAAACGCATCCGATTCCCGCGCTTTCGATTGCGAATTTGAAGGAATTAAAATCGGTTACAAACTACGTCGCGCTCGGACACACTCACCGGCATTACGAAATCGATAATTGGGCGTTCAATCCGGGTTCTTTGGAAGTTACCAGTATTGATGAATTCCGCGAAACGCGCGGCGCGTTTTTGATTGAAGTCAGCGAAAATAATGAAGTCAACGCAAAACATATTACTGATTACAAACAGCGCCCGTTTCAGCGTCTTTCTTACGACGTTTCGCAATGCGGCGAGGCATCGGAAGTTACCAACGGCGTTTTAAACGAAGTTAGAAATAAAGCGCGCGACGCCGAGCCTGATAAACCGCAGCCGATTATCGAAATTACTTTGCGCGGGCATCTCGGCTTTCCCAATTCCCTGCTCGAACAGCAGAAAATCCGCGAGGAAGCGCAGAAAATAACCAACGCTTTACACGTCCGCGTGAAAAATCATACCGCGCCCGTCGAATACGCCATTGCCGCCGACGCTGGCGAAGACGTTTCGCGCGAGCAGCTTGAACGCCGCGTCGTCGAAGATTTAATCGTCCGCGACAATCGCTATAAAATGCGCGCTTCCGATATGGCGGAAGCCGTTATCGGCTCGAAACGAATGGCTCTGAGCGACGAACCGCCGGAGAAGATTGTTGATTTTATTTCACTAAAACTGTCATAAAAAAAATTATGAGAAAAGTTTTTGTCCAATCTTTAGTTTTGCTTTTCTGTAGTAGTTTCGCTTTTGCGCAAAGCAGCCCAACAGCTTTTACTCTTTTGAAGCAAAAATATTCCGCGGTTTATTGGAATTCTAAAAGTCAGATAAAAGGAGATTTTGATTATGACGGCGTAGCCGATTATGCTTTGCGGGGCAGGAAAGGCGCTAAGTTAGTCGTCGGCGTTGTCAAAGGCGCTGTAAACGGCAAATCAAAACACTGGACGCTTGAGTTTGGCGAAGACGGCAGCCAAGGTGGACTCTGTTCGGTCAAAAACGCTGTGATAACCGTTGATGATATTGATAAGGATTATGTAAAATTTGCCAGCGATTATCTCGAAGCAGATTTTGCCGCGAGGCTCGAAAAACTACCGAAAAACAGTAAAGGCATTACTTTATCAGATGGAAAGTGTGATTCGTTTCATATTTTTTGGGATAAAAAGATAAAGCAATTTACTTGGTGGCGAGTTTGAATATAAAATTTGATTTAAATAAATGTCCGAATCATTAGAAAAAGTTGCCGGCATTAAACATCTGCCGATGTTTCCGCTGCCGCTTGTTCTGTTACCGAACGAATTTTTGCCGCTCCATATTTTTGAGCCGCGTTACCGGCAGATGCTTAAAGATGTCGCAATGAACAAAAATATGTTCGGCGTATCTTTTTTTAATCCAACGGATTCTTTCATCGAAAAACCGGCGGCGGGAACAATTGGCTGCGTCGCCGAAATCCGCGATGTTCAAACTGCGCCGGACGGTCGCTCTAATATTTTAACCGTCGGCATCATTCGCTACCGTTTGATTGATTACGTCGAAGCCGGCGAGCCGTATCTGGTCGGCGATGTCGAGTTTTTTGAAGATTTTCAGGAGGACGAAACGGTTCTGCAACCTTTGTCGGATGAAGTTCACGCGCTTTTCCAGCGCATTGCCCGGGCAGCGCATAAATTGAGCGGCGCGCGCGGCGCTCTGCCCGATATTCCGCAAACCGAACCGCAGGCGCTTTCCTTTCTGATAACCGCCGCTTTTAATCTCGAACCGGATATAAAATACCGAATGCTGGAAACCCGTTCCACCATTGAACGCCTGACAAAAATGCGCGAGATTCTTCGCCAAGCTGTCAGCAAAATGGAAGAAAGCGCGGAAATCGCTAAAGTCGCTTCGACCAACGGACACGGGAAGAAGAAAATAGAGATTTAGTGGTGAGTTGTGAGTGGTGAACTGTGAGTTGAGAAGACAAATTCATTACCTCGCCACTTACCACTCACAATTTGCCACTAATCATTCACCGTTCACTACTTTCTAAAGTTTGTTTGAAAAAGGCAATCACTCGCTGGTCGTAGGCTTCGGATTGTTCGAGCGAGGCATTTGTGATGCTGTAACCGGAAGGATTCAAATCGGTTTTTGTTTCCAGATGCGTGTTCGGGGGAAAGCAACGGCTTAATTTTTCGGTCGAAGTTTGAAAATCCGGCGCATCCGAACCGGCAAGCAGGAAAACATTTCGGTTCGTGATTTGTTTTGCCGCTTCGCACACCGAGTCGTTTTTGTAACAACCGTCGTAAAAATACGCGCGAGTGCCGAATTCGGCAAGTTTTGTCGTCAAAGAGCTGGCGAAAGGAAAGTTTTTGTTGATTGTCGAATTCAGTAAATTATTTGAATTTGCCGGAATGGAATCGAGCGCGACGGCTTTGACGTTTTCATTTCTTGCAGCCGCCGAAAGCGCAACCAGCGCGCCTAATTCCACGCCGTAAACGCCGATGTCTTGCCCGACAAGATTTTTTTGATTTTCGCTTTTGAGACTTTTCAGAAATTCGATTGCCGCTGCTGCATCGTCCGTTTCGCAGCCGCCAAACGATGAATTTTTAACAAGAGGATTCTCACCGTGCGCGCGCAAATCGGGCATTAAAATCGTAAAGTTTGTCGCTTCGTTAAGTTTGACGCCGAGATTTAAAACATATGAACGGTCTGCGCCGTAACGATGAAAAAGAATCACCGCCGGAGATTTTTCCGCGCCGCGCAAGAGCCAGCCGCGCGAAGAAGTGCCGTCGCGATTTGCCCAAGTCTCGTCCGTTACACGCGCGCCGCGAGCGCTGAATCTGCCGTATTTTTCAGGCGTAACCAGATATTTTGCTTTCGGCGGGCGAGCTGTTTTATAAATAAATCCGATTGAAACGCCGACGATAGCTAAAGCGAGCAGAATAATCACCGGCAAAAGTAGCCGGTAAAAACTCTTGAAAAGACGTTTGGTTATTGCCATAATTTTATAAAATCTTATTTTTGCGGAGATTAATCACTTACTTGAAAAAGAAAATACAACTTCGCCGCGTCGGTGTGAGTCTTAGAAGCCAGTCCTTGGACAAAAAACTTTTGGAATGCCGCCAAAAAATGTTACCATAAACGGCGGAAAAAAAGGAAGAATTTTAACAAATGAAAACAAAATTTCTTGCAGTGATTTTGATTATCTTGGCGTTGTGCTTGAATTTTTTCGGGCAGACGCCAACCAAACCGGAAACCCAAAACAAAACAACCGCGAGAGACGCGAAATTTTTTCCGCTCTCCGAAATCAGAGAAGGAATGCGCGGGACGGCGCGAACGGTTTTTCGCGGCAGTGAGCCGGAAGAATTCAGCGTCGAAATTCTGGGCGTCGTGCCGGGCGCGGTCGGTCCGAAACAGGATATGATTGTCGGGCGTTTAAGTGGTGGCGGCGCGGACAGAACAAGCGTTTTCGCCGGAATGTCAGGCTCGCCCGTTTATATCGACGGCAAGCTCGTGGGCGCAATCTCCTACAGTTTTCCATTCTCGAAAGAGCCGATTTGCGGCATCACGCCGATCGAACAAATGCTCGCAATTTTTGAGAAAAATCAAAATCTGCAAGTCAAACCGCGAGAGCCGCGCTCGATTTCCTTTGCCGAACTTTCGGCGACAAATTGGACGCCGAATTTCCCGAAAAATGCAATGGTTTCAAGCTCGCTTCTGGCTGGCGGAAACGCAAATTCGCCGCTTGGCGTCGTCGCCGGACAATCGTTCCAGCCGATTGCCACTCCGATGACATTCAGCGGCATCTCGCAGGAAACATTAAACGTTTTTGCGCCGCAACTGGCGTCGGTCGGCTTGCTTCCTGTCGCAGCCGTCGGCGGCGCGGCGCGAATCACTCCTTTGAAAAAAGCGGACGACAAAACTCTGCAGGGCGGCGCTTCGGTTTCGATGCAGCTTGCGCGCGGCGATTACAGTATGGCGGCTTCGGGAACGGTAACTTACCGCGACGGCGATAAAATTTACGCCTTCGGTCATCCGTTTTTAAGTCTTGGAACGTCGGATTTGCCGATGTCCGAATCGCACGTCGTAACTGTTATTCCGAACTTAAACAATTCTTTCAAACTCGCCGTTCCTGATTCTATGGTCGGCAGTATGACGCAAGACCGCGCGACCGGAGTTTTCGGCAGTCTCGGTCAAACGCCGAAGATGATTCCGGTAAAGTTGAGTTTGCAAACCAGTCGCGGACAATCTCAAACGCTTAATTTTGAAGTAGCCAAAGATGATTTTCTGACGCCGATTCTGCTTAATATAGCGATTTACAATTCGATTGTCTCTAACGAACGCAGTCTCGGCGATTCGACGATTGAACTGAGCGGCGAAATAAAACTAAAAGGACAATGGCCGATAAAACTCGAACGCCGATTCGGCGGCGCGCAAGCCACGCAAATCGCGGCGCTGTCGGTTGCCATTCCGGTCAGCACGTTGCTGCAAAGTCGTTTCGATAATGTAGAAATCACCGAAGTAAATTTGAATTTAACTTCGAGCGATGGCAGCAAAACTGCAACATTGGAACGTATCGCACTTGATAAAACGGAAGTCAAAGCGGGCGAAAGTTTCGAGGTTCAGGCATTTGTCAGAAGCGAAACAGGCAAAGTTTTCTCGCAGAAAATTCCCGTCCAGATTCCTGCTGATACGCCCGCCGGAACGCTGATAATTGCGGTCGGCGACGGCAACTCGCTTCAGCAAGTTTCGGCTTCGCGTCAATTTGTGCCGAAAGATTTGAGTGAGCTTGTTAAAACAATTAACGAAGTCAAAAAAGACGACCGTCTATACGTGCAGACTTACCGCGTCACAAACGGCGCAATTATCGGCGCAAAAGAGCTGCCGAATCTACCTCCTTCGATGCTGGCAACATTGAATAACGACCGCACTGCCGGCGGTTTCAAACCGACAGTTTTAACTGTTTTGACTGAGCAGCAAATCGCGCCCGCCGATTTTTTAATTACGGGTCAGCAAGTTTTGACGATTGAAGTTGTCAGATAAGCTAAAAGGTTAAAGAAATAAAAGAAGGTCGAGAGAATTAATTTTCTTTTGACCTTTTTTATTTTTGTTATAAACTGAAATATGAATAACTTACAAAATCTTACGCAGGCAATCAGCTTTGCCGCCAAAAAACACACAAATCAAAAGCGCAAAGGCGCGGACAACGAGCCGTATATAAATCATCCTTTGGAAGTTTTGAATTTGCTGACGAATGTCGGGAAAATTCTGGATTTCAATGTTTTAATCGCCGCCGTTCTGCACGACACAATCGAAGACACCGACACGACAGCAGAAGAAATCACCGAACTTTTCGGCGAGACGGTTTGCGGCTACGTTTTGGAAGTAACCGACGATAAATCTTTGCCGAAAGCGACGCGCAAGCAATTGCAAATCGAACACGCGCCGAATCTGACGAACGGCGCAAAATATATCAAACTCGCTGATAAAATCAGCAACATTAGTGATGTTTTGGAAAATCCGCCCGACGATTGGTCGGAGACGCGGCGGAGCGAATACGTCATTTGGGGCGAACGAGTTGTCGCCGGACTACGCGGCGTAAACGAATATTTAGAGAAGTATTTCGATGAATTGACAAGCCAAGCGCATCGAAAATTTGAAGATTTCGTAGAACCTTAAAAATTTATACAAAAAGAAAGCGGAAAGAAATTAATCTTCCCGCTTTTTATTTTGAAAATCGCTCGCCTTAAAAATCAAAGCGAATGCCGAGTTGAAACTCACGGTTATAACTCGAATTGAAAGTAAACGAAGGCGAACCGGAAACAAAGCCGCGCGGCGTGCCGAAGTTTGCCGCCGCCGTTGAGAGACGCGCGGGAAGCGCAACTCCGCCGACCGTTCCGGCGCTGCTGAAGGCATATTGCGTGTTATTGACCGACTGAATATTTGAGCGGTTAAAGATGTTAAAGCCTTCCGCGAAAAGCGACAGGCGATAGCGCTCGCCGAAGCGAATAATTCTGCCCAACCGCATATCGACTTGATATGTCGAAGGCGTCGAAAATTGATTTCGCTTCGTTCCCGGCACGCGGTCGGTTGAAGTGATGCCGTCGGCGTTCGGGTCGCCCGAAACCAGTGCGGAATATGCGATTCCCGATTGCGCCGTAAAAATTCCCGTCAAAATGTAATCACTCAGAAGCGCGCGAACTATTTTATTGTCGCTGTGTTTGAAAGTTCCCGTTTCATAAACCGGGCTGAAAATAAAGCGATGGCGCACGTCCAAATCCGAGCGCCCGTATTCGCCCGATAAATCAAATTGATTTTGGGCGATTTTCGCATCGTCGCCGCCGCCCGGCACAACCGACGTTTGGTCGGGTTTGCTGTCTTTGGCTTTCGACAATGTGTAGCTGGCGTTAAATTGCAAATGATTTGCGAAGCGGCGATTCAGTTCAACCGACAAGCCTTGATAAAAAGATTTTGCCGTGCTTTCAAAAAGACTGATGCGCTGAAATGTCGAAATCGGGCGCGGGTTGGAAAATCTTTGAAAAGTAAATGTTTCACTCGTCGCGGTCGTTCCGTTATAAATAGGAACACTCGTCGCTACCGGCGCAGACAAGTTAGCGTTGCGCGTGCGCGTCAAATCCTGTCCTTTGAACAAAGTGTATTGCACAGAGACGGTCGTGTTCGCAAAAATCTCGCGCTCAAACTGAAGGCGGGCTTGCTGCGTGAACGGCTGTTTATAATTTTTGCTGAACAAATAAAGATTGACCGGCGCTAAGGTTGCGCCCGTCGGAACGCTTGGGAAAACATTCGGATATGTCGGACACAACGCGGGCGAAGTCGAGCAGTTTATATCAATCGCCACAACTTGAATGCCGTTTTGCGAATGCGCCGTGCCGGTCAGAATTGACGGCGTGCGTGCGTAAAAAAGTCCGTAACCGCCGCGTAGAACAGTTTTTGTGTCGAAGGCGTATGCAAAACCGAAACGCGGCGCAATGTTATTTTTATCTTTGGGTTGAAAACTCGTATCGAAACCGGCGGCAAGCAGTGCCGCATTCGGATTTTGGATTGGCGGTTTGGCAATTGCTTGATAGTCGTAACGCAAGCCAAGATTAAGAGTGAGCTTCGGCACGACGCGCCAATCGTCCTGCGCGAAAAATCCGTATTCAGAACTATTCGGTTTCGTCGTGCCGCCCGCCGTTCCCGCACCGGCAAAACTTTGCCGATAGCGCGACGGCGTGCCTGCGGCTAAAGCGGCGTAACTCGGAAAAGTATATG
Source organism: Acidobacteriota bacterium (assembly GCA_030948995.1). Classification (GTDB taxonomy): domain Bacteria; phylum Acidobacteriota; class Blastocatellia; order Pyrinomonadales; family Pyrinomonadaceae. Next base: position 11,902 of record JALYZF010000098.1, on the reverse strand, counting down.
AACCGCCGAAAAGTCCGGGAAAGAAATTGAAAATGCGGTCGAACAATAAATCCGCGCCGTATTTTACCGTGTGATTTCCGGTGATAAAAGTTTGATTGTCAATAAATTGGTAACGCTTGATGGTCGTCTCGCGCGGGCTGAAATTGTTGCGCCCGAAACTGAAAGTTCCGTCGTTGATGCCGCCCGCGTTTGCCGTAACCGAAACTTCCGGCGCGTCGGAATTTGCCAAACCCGGCTCGCGGTCGCGCGAGTATTGAAAACGAAACTCGTTAAAATAATTAGCCGAAATCGTCGTGGTCAAACTCGTCGAAAGCGTTGAAGTTTTGACGTTACTGTTGCCGGTATGTTCTTCGGCGGAAAGCGTTCCCGAATTTTCAAGATTCGTTCCGGTAAAATTCTGCTGGTTGAACCGCACCCAAAGTTGATTTTTATCGTTAATATTGAAATCGGTTTTAATCAGAAAAGTGTCTTGCTGACGATTGATATTGTAGGAAGTCGTTTTCGGCGTCAAAAGTGTCTGCACGCTCGCCGGTGCGAACGGCAATGAGCGCACAACGACCGGATTCGGCAAATTCGAGCGCTGCCCTTCATACGCGCCGAAGAAAAAAGCGCGATTCTTTTTAATCGGACCGCCGAACGTGCCGCCGAATTGGTTGATTTGTCCGGCAGGACGCGAACGGTTTGCCGCCACTAAAATCGGGCTGCGCGCGTTCAAGGACTCGTCGCGAAAATATTCAAACGCGCTGCCGGTAAATCTATTTGTTCCCGATTTGGTAACAACGTTGATGACCGCACCGGCGGCGCGTCCGAATTCAGCCGAAAAACCGTTTTGATTGACTTGAAATTCCTTTACCGTGTCAATCGAAAACTCCGACGGCGCGCGTCCCGAACCGATGCGTCCCGAACTCTGCCCGAAAAATGTGTTGTCCGAGCTTGTGCCGTCAATTTGCAAGCTGTTCAAAGTTCCCTTTTGCCCGCCGACTGCCAAATCGCCTGAACGAGTCGGGTCGCGGACGATGCCGGGCGTTAAGGTTACAAAATCTAAAAAGTTGCGCCCGTTTGTCGGCAGGTTAATAACACGGCGTTCTTCGACGGTCGAAGAAATCGAAGTGCGCGTCGTTTCCACGCCTTGTCCTTCGGCATTTACGTCTACGACGTTGACTGAGCCGCCAGCCGACAAAGCAATTTCGAGAGTGGTTTTCGATCCGACTGTTACCTTGACGTTTTCATAAGTTGACGCGCCGAAGCCTTGGGCGGCGGCGGTCGTTACGGTGTAGTTTCCGGGCGGCAGAAGCGGCAGAACGAAATTGCCTTCGCCGCTCGACTGCACGGTTTTCTCCGCGCCTGTGTCTTGACTTTTCGCTGTTACGGTAACATTCGGAACAGCCGCGCCCTGCGGGTCAACGACGCGCCCTTCGATGTTTCCAGTCGTCGCTTGCGATTGGGCAAACACGCCAGCGGCAAGCAGCAGAATTCCTATTAATAACGGAAAAAACTTTCGCATATTAAAATCCTCTTTTTTATATTTTTTGATATTTATTGTTAAAAATTCGTTTGAAACCAAAATACGAAATCAAACGTTGGACGGCAGACAAATTTAAATATGGATAATATGACAGCTTTAAGAGTTGAGCAAGCCCAAAATAGTCGCCGGTAAAAATTTAAATTTTTTGTAATGTCCGTTTTAATTTTGATTCGGTAAAAGCGAGCAGCCGAATAAAATTTGATTGATTTTTTCCGGTCTAAATGTTTAGATATTTACAAAGATTACAACTTTACTGACAAATCTTACCCGTTTGTCATTGGAAATCTTTCCCAATTCGTCAACGCTAATCAGGAGTTTTATATTATGTTGAATCGTATTCGGCAGTCGGTAAATTTTATCAGCCTGCTTGCTTTCACATTTGTTTTATCAATTTTCGTTTTCGGACAAGTCAAGGAAAACGTAACTTTCAAGGTTACGATTGTTGACAAAAATCTAAACTTGAAAAACGTGCCGAAGTTTGCGCTCGTCGTGCAAAAAGTTGATGACACAGCTTTTGCCGAGCGTAAAATCTCGACCTCGTTTGAAGGTGCGGCGACAATTGTTCTGCCCGCCGGAAATTACGTCGTCCGGTCGGGCGCGCCGCTCGCTTTCGAGGAAAGAAATTTCGTCTGGGAACAGAGTTTTAAGGTTGAAGACGGCAAAAATATCACTATCGAACTGAGCAATGACAATGCGAAAATTACCGCTATACCCGTTGCCGTGGCAGACGCCACGACTTTCTCTGATTCTTCGCCGCGCCGCCGTATCAGTGAAGAAGGCGAATTATTCAAAACCTTGCGCGACGGAGTGGTTACGGTCGAAGGCGAAACGGGGAACGGAACGGGTTTTATTATCGACGCGAAGGGCTTGATTTTGACAAACCAGCACGTCGTCGGCAAATCGAGCGAAATCCGCGTTCGCTTTGACAAGCAGACGGCGGTCAAGGCGCGCGTTCTCGCCGAAGACCCGGACCGCGACATCGCAGTTTTGCAAGTGAATTTAAGTGCGTGCGCGACTTGCCGGGTTTTGAAAATCGCCGAAAATAAAGCGAATGAACCGACGGTCGTCGAAGGCGAGCGCGTTTTCGCCATCGGCAGCCCGCTTTATCAAGACAAGATTTTGACTTCCGGCATTGCCAGCAAAGTCGAGCCGCGCGCGATTATTTCCGATGTCAACATCAATCCGGGCAACTCCGGCGGACCGCTTTTCAATTCAATCGGCGAAGTCGTCGGCTTGACGACATTCGGCGTGCAAGCCGAAGGCGGACCCGGAATTGCCGGAATCGTCCGCATCGAAGAAGCGTCGACCGCTTTAAAACAAGCGCAGGAAAAAGCCGCGCCTTTAAGCCCGCCGTCTGCCGATTTGATGCCCAATATGCCCGAAGGCTCGTTTCCGGTCGAAACCATCAAGACGCGAATGGACGTGAAAAAGTTCGTGCAGAAGCCTTATAAAGACGACATCAAAAATTATCAAATCAATTATATGACGCCGGTTTTCAAATTCTACACGAGCGAAAAAGAACGGCTGCGGTCGCAGAAAGACCGCAACAAGCGCAACAAGGAAAAAGGCGCGGTTGATACGGTTGACCGTTTCAGAGATTTGCGAAATTGGAATGAATACGCCGGAGAACTTCGTCCCGTAGTTGACATTCTCGCGCTGCCGGAAGTTACGGCTTCGGGAAACTCGATGCTTCTGAGCGCGATAACCGCCGTTGCCAGCCAAGGTATGCTGATGACGCCTATGAACTATAAATTCAAAGCCGATTTTTACCAGATGAAATTGATGTGCGACGGCAAGGAAGTTACGCCCTTAAAGCGCAACAAAGTCGAGTTCGGCGCGCAGATGCCGAGTTATTACAAAGTCAAAACCCGTTTCACATACGCCGGAGTTTATTCTTATCCGTTCGACACATTCGAGCCGGGCAAATGCCAGCAGCTTCAACTGCAAGTCTTCTCGGAAGAAAACATCGAAACGCCGATTGTTACAAACGTCGCGCCCGCAACAAAGGAACGTATCTGGAACGATTTTGCAGAGTATCGAAACAGCCAGCAACCACAGGCGATAAAACCTTGAAGTTCTTTAAAAAAGCGAAAGCCTTTAATTCCATTTTAGAGGCTTTCATTAATATCTATATATGAAGTTATTCATAAAATAGAAATTTAATTTTCATCTTTTACTGTTTTAGTCCAACTTCGCCATTTTCCTCCGATTAGTTTTTTGGTAGTAATGTTTTTGTTTCCGTCGTTTATCATTGAATCTTCCGAATACTGATAAATTTTTATCGGTTTGTTTCTAAAAATCTTGTATCTTTCGATTTGGTGAAAACCCGCGCCGCTTTTCCAAAAAGTTTCCAATGACTTCTTTTTATAATCAATCTCAAAAATACCGAAATAAGGTCCTTGAACCAATTTTGTAAAATAACGGTTGAAGACAAATTTCTTTTTTTGTTTTGAGTAGAGGTAAATTTTATATGAAACCGAGCCATAACCGCCATTGCGTCCGTCAGGAATTGCCAAATCATCAAGTCCGTCAAAGTTAAAATCTTCAAGATAAACAGAACTCCATTTACTAATTTTTTCGTCTTTGATTTTAGCTGTTTCCGGTTGACTTTCGTTGTTGAGAGAAATAAAAGTCTCGGACAGATTAAAAATTTGAAAAAGTTTCCGCCCATTCTTTGTAAACAACGAAAATCTTGCTCTGCCTTCACAAAGTCCGTTTTCGCATTTGGCGACTTCAATTTTTACGTCAAATTTTTCGGACTGGTTTTTTACATAGAAGGTTTCTGATGCAACAGCGGTTGAACAAAGCGACAGAATTAGAAATAACCACTTCTTCATAATAAATCCATACGCAGAATATATAACTCCGTTTTTTATTTAAGGGTGCGTCATCTCTTCTGGCTTAACGTATTTATCAAACTGCTCGCCCGTCAAAAGCTCCAATTCAACTGCCGATTCTCTCAAAGAAGTTCCCTTTTTATGCGCGTTTTTGGCAATCTTTGCGGCGTTGTCGTAGCCGACGTATTGATTCAAAGCCGTAACGAGCATCAGCGAATCTTGCAGGTATTGGTCAATCTGCGGACGATTCAGCTCGATGCCGTCAATGCAGAATTCGACAAAACCTTTCGAGGCGTCGTTCAGTAGTCGAACCGAGTGCAGAAAATTGTGAATCATCACGGGTTTGAAAACGTTCAGTTCAAAATTTCCTTGCGAGCCGGCAAAACCGATTGCGGCATCGTTGCCGAGAACTTGTGCAGCAACCATCGTCATTGCTTCCGATTGCGTCGGATTGACTTTGCCCGGCATAATCGAAGAACCCGGCTCATTCTCCGGCAAAGTGATTTCGCCGATGCCGCATCTTGGACCTGACGCGAGCCAGCGAATGTCGTTGGCGATTTTCATCAAACTGCAAGCCAAAGTTTTCAGCGCGCCAGAGGCAAAAACGATTTCGTCGTGCGCCGAAAGAGCAGCGAATTTATTCGGATGCGAGCGGAACGGCAAGCCCGTAATTTCGGCGATTTGCGCGGCGGCTCGTTCGGCAAATTCGGGGTGTGCGTTCAAGCCCGTCCCGACTGCAGTTCCGCCGATCGCCAAATCAAATAAACCATCTAAAACCATTCTCAAACGCTCAATGTCTCTTTGAATCAAATTTGCCCAGCCGCCGAATTCCTGTCCGACCGTTAAAGGCGTCGCGTCCTGAAGATGAGTTCTGCCGATTTTTACAACGTCGGAAAAGGCTAGTGCTTTTGCGGCAATTGCGTCATAGACCTTTTCCATTTGCGGAATCAGCGTGCTCAAAGTTTCTGCCGCAGCGATATACATCGCCGTCGGGAAAGTGTCGTTCGACGATTGCGACATATTCACGTCGTCGTTCGGGTGAACGGGCGTTTTAGAACCCATCTCGCCGCCCGCAAGTTCGATAGCGCGGTTTGAGATAACTTCGTTGGCGTTCATATTAGTCTGCGTTCCCGAACCGGTCTGCCAAACTCTTAAAGGAAAATGCGCGTCCAAATCGCCTGCGATAACTTCGTTCGCCGCTCTGAGAATCAAATCCGTCTTGTGCAAATCCATTTTTTCCGGCTTGAGTTGATGATTGACAATCGCCGCCGCCTTTTTCAGTATTCCAAGCGCGCGAATCATCTCGCGCGGCATCGTATCGAAACCGATGTTGAAATGATGCAGACTTCTTTCGGTCTGCGCGCCCCAGTATTTATCCGCTTCGACTTCGATGGCGCCCATCGAATCGGTTTCCGTGCGTGTATTTTTCTTTGTTGCTGTGTCTGACATAAGATTTCCGTTTGATAAAATCGGCGGTATTTATATAGCTGATTATACTTAGCAATCAGCAAGTAACAAAGTCGGGTCTTGTGCTGGAAATTAAAATGAAATTTTGCAGAAATCAAATTTGTGCAGCGACTATGCATATTTTGCTATTATGAATTTTGGGCAAGCGAATGTTTCGCCTTTGCCGCTTAAGCCTTTTCTCCGATTCCCATATTTTCGTCTCTAAATATTTTATGATAAAGAAAATGATTTTCCTTGGATTGTTCATAATTATATTCATAATCCTGATTGTCTTGATTAATATTGAGTTTTCTACGATGACGCCGGTTGAAAACGATACATCGCATTTGTATTACAAAAACAGAGTTGGAGTTTATATTTATCATCCCAGAGATTGCGGATTTATCGGCTGTATCGGTCCCGATTTGAAATTTTTGGAATTTTTTCGTTATGAAAGAATCGGAGGCGCGAAGCCCGATTCTTTTCATATTGTTTATTCCGGCTCGAACACCGGAGACATTCTGGCTGCCGATAAAACCAATGTTTTCTACGGCGGAAAACGAATAGCGGACGGCGATGTAAAAACGCTTGAAGTTGTTACGCGCGGAGCTGTAACATACGGCAAAGATTCTAGTAATCTCTATCTGCGAGGCACTGTTACAAAGAATAAAGAAGAATGGGAAGGCGTCTTTTTAAACGGCTATTTTTTAATTAATAGTCGCGGATTATTTGCTTACAATAACACGCAAAAACCGTCTAAGCTGGATCTTCCAGATGCAAGCACGTTTCAGGTATTTAAAGAGCAAAAGCGTATCGGGCAAGAATACTCTGCCGCAGAGGATAAAAACTTTTTTTATATAAACAATGGCGGCAGCTATTTGGTTGAGCCAAAACCCGAAGTCAGAAACTTTATGAAACTCGGCTGCGGTTACTACAAATTTGAAAATAGAATTTATTACAGTTTGTTTCTTTTACCTGAAGCTAACCCTGAAACTTTTCGCGTGTTGAAATCTCCAGATAATAAACCGGCTTACGACGAGAGATGCAATCAATTTTATGCAATTGACAAAAACCATAGATGGGAATTTCAAATTCCCGTCCGCCCGCAGGACGAATACCGCAACCGTCAAATAGACGATTTGTTGAAATCGCCAATTAACCAGTAACAGTTTCGACTGCCAGAATTATAATCGTAAACATCGCGTCAAAAATGTTGCAATGATGAGTGTCGCGTCCAATCCGCGCGCCTTTACAGGCAAACGAAAGTCTTGACAAGTTTTTCACAAAAGATTTAACCTGTAGAGCGTCTGTCGAGTTCAAAAGCGCAGGTGTTTTTAATTTCCCGCATTTTCAGCTTCCCCGAAAAACTTATGATTGCCGACAATCTCAAACTTCTGTTTCAACTTTTTTATCGCCCCGCGTTTGCGATGAGCGAAATTATTGATAAAGGCAGTTGGCTGTTTGCCGCCGTTGCCGTTTTGCTTGTTTCGCTCGCTTTTTTTGCTACAGTAAACTCCAAATTAAACAACGCTTACCGCATTCCGAATTTTTACGAATTTTATCAGCCGAGCGCGGCGGCGATTGGCGACGAAGATTCGCCCGAAGCCGAAGCCGCATATAATAATGCCAAAGCCGAATATCAAAAAGCGTTGGCAGAGAGAGCGAGAATTCCCGCCTTCGGTGATAATTTTTTCCGCTTCTTTTCGTTTGAGCCGAACCGCTTTTATCAACCGCTTCTGTCGCTTTCGGTTTTCTACGTTCCAATTGCAATTCTTCTTTTAAGTTTGTTTGGGAACGCGGGAAGTTTCGGGCTTCTGCTAAGGCGCGATTACGGAACGCTTGCCGTTTGCGCGCTGCTGGCTTGGGCGGCGGCGCATCTGCCGTTTGCGATTGCGGGAGTTTTGCTTTATTCGCTGAATGTTTCGCCGGAAATTTACTTTTTGTTATGGCTTGCGGGCGGCGCTCTTTTCGGCGTGTTTATGATTTTCGCGCTGAGGACGGTTTTCGGCGCAAATTATGCGGCGGCGATTCTTGTAGTTTGTATTGCGTGGCTGGCTTTGAGCGCGGGAATGTATGTTTCGCGGTTTGTTTCCCCGTGGCTCGTCTCGCCGTTTTTGCTTTTTTACGCATACATTTATCTTGGCGGTTATTTTGGCGGCGAGCTCAAGACCGTCGGCAACGCTTTTCGCCAGAAACAAAATTTCAAACGCTTTCTGCACAATGCGACCGTCAATCCGAAGGACGCCGACGCGCACGTCCAACTCGGTTTGATTTACCGGCAGCGCCGTCAGGACGCGAAAGCCCTCGAACATTTGAACAAAGCCATCGAGATTGAGCCGAACGAAATTGACGCCAATTACGAACTCGGCAAAATCGCGCGCGCAAAAGGCGAACTGCAAATTGCTTTAAATCATTTTTCGATTATCGTCGAGCAAAACGATAAACACGCTTTGAGCGAAATCTGGCGCGAAATCGGCGCGACTTACCTTGACGCGAATATGCTGAACGAAGCATGCGAAGCATTGGAAAAATTTGTCGAGCGTCGTCCGGTCGATTCCGAAGGATTATATTATCTCGGCAAGGTTTACAAAGCGCAAAATGAACCGGACAAAGCGCGCGAGATGTTTGAAAGAGCCGTCGAATCGGCAAAAACCTCTCCCGATTACCGTCGCCGCGAGTTGCGCCAATGGAGCAAGCTGGCGCAAAAGGAAATCTGAAATAAATGGAAAGTGGAAAACGGAAAATGCAAGAATGTTTCTTGCATTTTCTTTTTTCGTTTATTTTATTATATTTTCGGCAAAACTCGCGCCCTTTATAGTCTCTTAGATACGACTTTAACTATAAAAAATATAATCTAGGAGAATTTAAGATATGAAAAAAGTTTACATATTTTTATTGGCAACGTTTTGTTTCGCTTTAATCGGATGCAGTAAAGACACGCAGGTAAACGATTTTATTTCCGAAAACGACGCGGTAATAAAAGATATTTCGCAGAAAATTGACGCCAATCCGACGGCGGCGGGAATAGACGAAGCGCAAAAATCTTTCGATGCAAAGAAAGCAGACCTTAAAACCAAGTGGGACGCCATTAAAGAAGCAAGAGGCGCGCAGGTCAGCGCCGACACGCAAAAGAAATTAAACGACAGTATGGCAAACGATATGAAAATGCTGACCGATTCGGCAACGAAAAATGCGATGAAACTTGCGACGGACAAAGACGCAATGCCGAAGTTTCAAAAACTTATGACCGATTACGGCAATACATTTAAGTAAAAACAGGGCGGAAATATGGGAAGCAGAAAGCGACGGAGAAAATCCGTCGCTTTTTGTTTGTTAGGAACTAAGCGGTTATAATCGAGTTTTAATTTACCAGCGAAAAACCTGCGCGTCGGCAAGGGTTTTGAAATTATACGGATTCAAAATTTAAAGAATAAAGAGGATTAAAACATTGGCAGAACAATTTGACGTGACGATTATCGGTTCGGGTCCGGGCGGCTATGTCGCAGCGGTGCGGGCGGGACAATTAGGTTTGAAAGTTGCGATTATCGAAAAGGAAAAGGACGCAAAACTCGGCGGAACGTGCGGCTTGCGCGGCTGTATTCCAACCAAAGCATTGTTAATGGCAGCGCATCTCTACGAGCAAGCCGGACATTTCAGCGATTTCGGAATCAAGGTTGATAATTTGGGTTTTGATTGGACAAAAGTTCAACAGCGCAAAAGCGCGATTGTCGATAAGAATGCGGCGGGCGTTACTTATTTGATGAAGAAAAATAGAGTAACGGTTTTCAACGGCTTCGGTAAAATTGCGGGCAAAGGAAAAATTGAAGTCGCGCTTGCCGACGGCAAAACGCAGACGATTGAAACAAAAAACATCATCATCGCCACAGGCTCGGTCGTCAAACCGTTTCCCGGTTTTGAAACCGACGGCAAACAGGTCGTCAATTCCGACCAGATTTTAGAACTGCAAAAAGTCCCGAAATCAATGATTGTAATGGGTTCGGGTGCGGTCGGCGTAGAGTTTGCGAGCGTTTACGCACGCTTCGGCTGCGAAACGACGGTCGTTGAATTTATGCCGCGAATCGTTCCAGTCGAAGACGAAGAAGTTTCCAAAGAACTCGCCCGCAGCTTCAAAAAACGCGGTATCAAAATCGAAACAGGCATAAAGCTGGAGAAACTCACAAAATCAAAAACCGGCGTCAAAGCCACAGGCAAAAACGACAAAGGCGCGGACGTTACGTTTGAAGCCGAAATGTTTCTCGTCGCCGTCGGACGTATGCCGTATTTGGAAAATCTCGGACTCGAAAATACGAAAGTAAAAGTTTCCCAGCGCGGAACGGTCGAGGTCAACGAATACTGCGAAACAGCAGAACCGAATGTTTTCGCCATCGGCGACGTTATCGCCACGCCTTGGCTGGCGCATTTAGCTTCTAAAGAAGGCATTTTGGTTGTCGAAAAAATTGCAGGCAAAAAAGTTGAGCCGATAAATATGCGTCTCGTCCCGAACTGCACATACTGCGACCCGGAAGTTGCCTCCGTCGGCTTGACCGAAGCCAAAGCGCGCGAGGAAGGCTACGATGTAAAAGTCGGCAAATTCCCTTTTTCGGCATCGGGCAAAGCGCGCATCTTGGGCGAAACCGACGGCTTTGTGAAAATCGTCTCGGAGAAAAAATACGACGAAGTTTTAGGCGTCCACATCATCGGACCGCACGCAACAGAATTATTAGCCGAAGCCTGCGTCGCAATGTCGTTAGAGACAACCGCCGACGAACTTGGCAGAACCATTCACGCGCACCCGACCGTATCCGAAAGCGTGATGGAAGCGGCGGAAGGCGTTCACGATTTGACGATTCATTTGTAAATTAATTTTGTAGTTCCTATTTTGCAGTCAGTTGATTTTTGTTCAATTGACTGCTTTATTTTGTGTTAAACTGTTTGCATATGAACACGACAACGATTAATTCAGCCAAGCAAAATTTGGAGAGTTTAATACAGCAAGTTGAAAATGATGCTGAACCGATATTAATTATGGTAGACGAAGACCGCAAAGCTGTCCTAATCTCCGAGCGCGAATTTAATTCGTGGCAAGAAACGATTTATCTTTTATCGAATCCTGCTAACGCCGAGCATCTGAAAAAATCTTTGGCTGAAGCCGACGCTGGATTGGCGAGCGAAAGAGAACTGATTGAAAAATGAAACTGACTTTCACCGATTCGGCTTGGGAAGATTATCTCTGGTTTCAAGACGCGCAGCCTCATTTGCTCAAACGACTGAACGATTTGATAAAGGACGCGCAGCGCAACGGCTTCCAAGGCATTGGCAAACCCGAACCGCTAAAAGGCGATTTGTCAGGTTGCTGGTCAAGACGCATCAACAACGAACATCGCTTAGTTTATCGGCTTGAAAAAGATGCGCTAACCATTATTTCTTGTCGTTATCATTACAGAAAATAATTCGGCTACATCATTTGAAACAGACGAACTCGGCAGAACTATTCACGCGCACCCGACCGTTTCCGAATCGGTAATGGAAGCGGCGGAAGGCGTTCACGATTTGACGATTCATATGTAGTTTAACATCTAATATTTCTGGTTAGCAGTTAATTGAATTTCGATTGACCGCTAACCTTTTTTGTGCATAATAAGTTGCTAACATTTAATCTTAGAAACCTTACATATTTAAAGAAAACAGATGACAAGACATCCTGAAAGCCCCGCATTTATTAGATATTTACAGAATACAATTCCAACTCTAGTTGCACCTCTAGAAGAAGTAGAGTGGGCGGGATGGGAAGATGGTGATGACACACCTGATGGTTTTTCAACGATTCGGAATTCCTTTCACGTTATTGGAAATTACTTCGCCAATATAGATGGCAATATATCTATAGAAGAAGCAGCTTTCATCGAAGATGTATTAGTATCTTTAGGAAAAGAAGAGTTTCCATCTTTAACTAATTACCAACTTCAAGATATAGCTCGCGACGGCATAAGAAATTTTCCGCATATATTTCAGAATTTGCAGGTTCCTCCTTCTGTTGTGTATCTACAAATATATGACACTCAAAATGGAACTGACTATTCAATGCAAGCTAAAT
>JALYZF010000074.1 GCA_030948995.1 Acidobacteriota bacterium | reverse complement strand
CGCCATATCGGGCTTTTAAGCCTTGCAGATTATCGGCAACTTCCGCCATCGGCATTTTTATTGAATTTTCGGCGTCGTTGTTCTCCGAAAGATAATCGCCCAAAAGCACAATCAAATCTGGGTTTTGCTCGTTTGCACGACTGACAACGAGGCGAATTTTTTCTGCGTCCACGCCGCGCGAACCGCCGTGAATGTCGGAAATTAAAACAATCTTTAATCCATCGAATGCCGGATTCCAATTTTTGATTTTTATTTCCCGTTCGTTGACGACAAGGCGAAAAGGCTCAACAAAATAAGCATAGGCGAGACAAAGAAAACTTACTGTGGCAATTGTAGCCGCGCCGAGTTTTATTTTTCTCCAATAGATTTTCATTTAATTTTCGGCAAACAATCGCAGCACAGCGATTTCCGGCGGAACGCGAAAGCGAATGGGCGGTCCGGTCGTGCCGATGCCGGTCGTTACAAAAACGTGCTTTCCGTCAACTACCACTTCGCCCGCCATAAATCTTTTATCGTTGACAAAAGCAATCGCGCCGTAAACGGGAAATTTTACCTGCCCGCCGTGCGTGTGTCCGGCAAGCATCAAACTTATCTCTGCGGGAGCTTTTAGAAGCGAATCGGGATTATGCGTGATGGCGATAATATTTTCTTTAACCGGAATCCGGTTAAATGCTTCGATTGGAACTTGGCGGTTTTTCCAATTGTCTTCAATGCCCCATAAATTTATCATTTCATCGCTGACTTGAACCGGAACAACTTCGTTATCTAAAACTTTTATTCCCGCGCCTTCTAATTCGACGCGCATTTTTTTCTCGTCAAACCACCAATCGTGATTGCCGATAATGGCATAGACGCCGTATTTTGCCTGTAAGCCTTTGAGATTTGCCGCAATAGTTTCACTCGGCATCTTCAATTCGCTATGGATTCCCGTTTTCTGCGAGACATAATCGCCTAACAAAACTATTAAATCGGGATTCTGCTCGTTGGCAAGACGCACTATTTCTCTAATCTTTTCTTCCGTAATGTAATGCGAGCCGCCGTGTATGTCGGAGATTGCGACAACCTTAAAACCGTCGAGTTTGGCGTTCCAATGCGGAATCTTTAAGTTTTCTTCGTGAACAATAAGCTGCGAAGGCTCGATATAATAAGAATACACGCCGACAGCTGCAAGAATTATTAAAATCACTGCAAACGTCAGCAGGATTCTTTTCAATAAAATTTTCATAAAAACAGAAAAGTAATTGGTAATTAATAACGCTTTGTTCCCAACTTTCAATTATCAGCCACAGTTAATTCTTCGGAAAATATTCACGCCAGCGACCATCGACAAGTTTCACAATGTCTTCACGCGCTTCCACCTCTTTCGGATACCAAGGCTTCATCCGCGCATCAATTACAATCGGCGCTGTATAAACGATATGATTGTTTTTTATTTCGACGTTTTTTGCGTAAACATCGGTCGAAGGATTAAAGCGTGTCCACGTCGCCCACAGAAATTTTTCGGTCGATTCGGCGTATTCGATTTTGTCGTGCAGAACAACGATTTGGAAATCATCAAACTTTCCCGATTTCGCAATTCTTTCACCTAAGTCGTTATCGGACGCATAGCTGTTTCCTTCAATAACCAGACAACCGTCGCAAAAAACTTTGGCGTGTTTTGTATAATTTGGCAGTTCGCCGAGAAATTCTTTTTGTAATTCTCTTTTTGCTTCACCGACTCCGACAAGCATTGCTTTTGAGCCGTGATTTATTTTTCCAGAAGCGTAATCCAAAGTGTCGAACGCGGTGCGGTCGAAAATAAAAAAATCGCTCGCCCAATCGACGCGCGCCAGAATGTATTCAAACAAAGATTTGAAATCACGCAGATTTTGCGGCTTATCGGTTAGCATCAAAAATTTTGTTAAAGACAATTGACCTTCGCCCAAAACGCGAAAGCCCGCGCCCAAGGCTTCGCGCGCGTAACGTTCTTTGACGACAGCCGCCGCGAGCGAATGAAATCCGGTTTCGCCGTAACTCCACAAATCGCGCACGGCAGGCATCACCAAAGGAAACAAAGGCGACAGCAGTTCCTGCAAATAATCGCCGATAAAAAAATCTTCCTGCCGCGGTTTGCCAACGACGGTCGCCGGGTAAATCGCATCTTTGCGATGGAAAACCGCTGAAGCGCGGAAAACCGGATAATCGTGAACGAGCGAATAATAACCGTAATGGTCGCCGAACGCGCCTTCGGGACGGCGCTCAAATGGTGCTACGCTGCCGCAAATCGTAAACTCGGCTTCGGCAATCAAGCGATGATGATTTTCGATTGGATTTCGGGCGGTTTCGATTTTTCCGTCCGCAAGAACAGAAGCCAAAACAAGTTCGGGAACGTCTTCCGGCAAAGGCGCAATTGCCGACAAAATCATTGCTGGCGCGCCGCCCAAGAAAATTGTAACGGGCAGCGATTGATTTAGTTGTTCGGCTTCACTGTAATGAAAACCGCCGCCTTTGTGAATTTGCCAATGAATTCCGGTTGTCTCGCGGTCATAACGCTGGATGCGATACATCCCTAAATTATGTTTTCCTGTCGTCGGACTTTCCGTATAAACCAACGGAAGCGTAACAAAATGCCCGCCGTCTTCGTGCCAAAGCTGAAGAAGCGGCAAGTCATCTAAATTTGCGGGCTGTTCTCGAACCTCCAAAACGGGCGCGCGTTTTACCCTTTTTGTTCCTAACTTTAAAGCCGAAAAAGCTAAATCTCGATAATTCCAAAGTTCTCGCGGCTTTGGCGGAAGAAGCGCTTCAATCGCTTCGACAGCCCTTTTGACCAATTCCTGCGGTTTTCGCCCAAACGCCAAATCAATTCTTTTCGCCGTTCCGAAAAGATTTGTAACGACGGGAAACTTTGAATTTTTGACATTTTTGAAAAGCAGTGCGTTTCCCTGCTCGCCGATTACGCGCCGGTGAATTTCCGCAATTTCCAAATACGGGTCAACTTCCGCTTCGATTTCCGTCAATTCGTTTTCGCGCCGCAGCGTATCTATAAACGAGCGCAAATTTTTGTGCATATCGTTATTGGAACAAAGGCTTTTTCAAATTACAAATCAGAGAAAATAAAAACTGCGAACGAGTTTAATAAACAAAACTTATTCGCAGCTTTCGATAAATTAAAAACAATATTTATTTATTTGTAACGGAAACGGTTTTCCGCAAAGTGTCGTTATTTAAATCAAGCTGGCTTGCCGGAATAACTTCAATTTTCTGATTGGGAAAACGCTTTTTCAAATCGTCCATAAAAATTTTCGCGTCGCCGACGATGATAATATCGCCGCCCTTTAAGTTTTGCGCGGCGAAATTTTTCACTTGCGCGTCGGTTACCGATTGCACATTTTGCGAATATGCAGTAAGTTCCGACGGCTTTAAACCGTAAAGATAAAGCTCGCCGATTTGCGTCGCCAAACCATTTGTCGTTTCCAGACTGCGCCCGAATTTTCCGGTCAAATTCGCTTTTCGCGGCATCAGTTCATCAGGCGAAACCGCATCGGTCGTAATTTTTTCAATTTCCGCCGCGACTAATTCCGCGACTTCCGCCGCCGAAACATTTTTAGTTTGAGCGCGGGCAATGAAATTACTTGTCGAATCGCGCCAAGTGAAATTACTTGAAGCGCCGTAACTCAAGCCGCGCTTGATGCGAATTTCCTGATTTAGGCGCGCGGAAAAATCGCCGCCGAGAATGGAATTTGAAACGAGTGCTGGGAAATAAACGTCGCCTGCTCCAATGTTATCATTTGATGTATTAATGGAAATTCTACCGCTATCAAGTTTTTTTGCGTAAGTAACAGCGGATTGTCCTGAATTTGGCAAATCGACTACTAAAATTCGATTGGCTGGTTGCGAGTCGGTTCTAACGATTTTCGGTGCTTCTTTTCTCGGCGTGTTTTTCCAAACTCCGAAATACTTTTTCGCCAAAGCGGTTGCCTGCATTGCCGTAATATCGCCCGCAAAAACTAAAATCGATTCGTTCGGAACAAACACTTGATGATAAAAATTTAAAATGTCCGTTCGCTTGATTTTCGCAATCGTTTCCGGCGTGCCGAATGCTGAATGCTCGCCGAATGTGTAGCGCGCCGCCGCGAAACTTGCCAGTGCCGTCGGCTGTTTTAATTGAACATTTAATTCGTCGAGCGTTTGCGTTTTGTAAAGGGCGATTTCCTTTTGCGCGAACGTCGGATTTAAAACCGTGTCCGCCATAATCGCCAGCGCGCGGTCTAATTTATCGCTCGTAACATTGACGGAAACGTTTGTAGATGTCCAATTTGCGCCGGAATTTATATTGCCGCCTAAGAATTCGATTTCTTCGGCAATCTGCGTCGCCGTGCGCGTTTTCGTTCCTTTTAAAAGCAAGGAAGCGGTCATATCGGCGACACCCGCGAGTTTTTCGTCTTCAGCGTTTGCGCCGTTTGCGATTAAAAGCTGCGCGGTTACGAGCGGCACGTTTTTGCGTTCGACGACGACGATTTTCAAGCCGTTCGGCAAAGTTTTTTCCTGCACGTTCGGAATTTTAACGGCACGCGGCGCGGCTGGCGCGGGCGCGGTTTCAGTTTGAGCGAAAGTCGCAAAAGCAAAAGCCAAAAGACAAACCGCAGAGACGCATAGACGCAGAGAAAGAGTTTGCAAAAAGTTTTTGAAATCGAGATTACCAAAATTATTTTCCATTTTCCGTTTTCCGTTTTCCATTATTTTGCTTCTCCTTCGTTTTCGTAATAAATGACAACGCGGTTTTTGTCGTTAAAATACTGCCGCATAACTCTCTGCACATCGGCGGCGGTTACGGCTTGCAATTCCTTTACTTGGTCGTTGACCGATTGTGCCGAGCCTTTTAAGATTACCGCTTGCCCGATTGCAAACGCTTTTCCTTGATTTGTTTCGAGACGGCGCACGGCGTTGGCGACGATTGAGTTTTTCGCTTTTTCGAGTTCCTTAGTCGAAACCGGCGCATTCTGCATTTTAGCGAGTTCCGCAAGTAAAGATTTTTCGCCGTCTTCTAATTTCTTTCCGCTTGCCATCGTCGCAATGAAATACATCAAACCTTTGTCAACGTGGTCGTCAACGCTGAAAGATGCTTCCTGAGCGATTTGCTGCCGGTAAACCAACTGCTGATAAAGCCGCGAGCTTTCGCCGCCGGACAAAATCGCTTCGGCAATCTTTAGAGCCGGCGTGTCTTTGCTTTTCGCAGGCGGCGCGAGATACGTGATTGCGACAGCCGGAAGCGGCACGTTTGGCGCTTTGACTGTTTCGCGGCGCTCTGCCGTGCGCTCCGGCTCGATTTCGGTTACGCGCGGAATCGTTTCCGTTCGCGGCGCGATTCTGCCGAAATATTTGTCAATCCAAACGTCTAATTGCCCTTGGTCGAAATCGCCCGTAACGATTAAAGTTGCGTTATCGGGACGATAATAAGTTTTATAAAAATTGCGAACGTCTTCGAGCGAAGCATTTTCGAGATTTTCGATTGTGCCGATTGTCGTGCGCCGATACGGATGCACGTTGAAAGAAAGTTTTTGAATCGCTTCGTAAAATTGTCCGTAAGGCTGCGCGAGAACGCTCTGGCGAAATTCTTCTTCGACGACGGCGCGTTCCGATTTAAAGTTCGGCTCGTTGACGTTAAGATTAACCATTCGGTCGGATTCAGCCCACAGCAGCGTCTCCAAATAATTAGACGGAATATTTTCAAAATAATTCGTCACGTCGTCCGAAGTGTTCGCGTTGTTGTTGCCGCCAACGTCTTCCGTAATACGGTCGAGATTTTCCGATTTCATATTTTTGGTGGATTTAAACATCAGATGCTCGAACAAATGCGCGAACCCGTTGCGTCCTTCGGGGTCGTTTTTCGAGCCGACGTTGTAAGCGACAAGAACCGTTGCGCTCGGAGATGAATTATCCCGCACCGTGACGACGTGCAGACCGTTTGCCAGAGTTCGCTCTTTGAGATTGAGCGGCGCAACGCGCGTTTGCGCGCCAGCAGCAACAGCTAAAATTAACACAAATAAAATCGCCGAAATTTTTCGCATAAATTTTCCTTTTTATAAAATTTTATTAGTTGATACGTTTGGCAACGTAAACAAGTTTTGTTAACGGTGAATGGCGAACGGTGAGTAGTGAGTTTAAGAAGTTTTCTTTCACTTATCGTTCACCATTCACCGTTCACCGTTATTTCAAGCGTAATCGTAAAAACCCTTGCCGCTCTTGCGCCCTAGCCAGCCAGCGTCAACCATTTTTGTCAGTAGCGGACACGGGCGATATTTCGGGTCGCCCAAGCCTTCGTGCATTACGTTCAAAATCGCCAGACAAACGTCCAAGCCGATAAAATCCGCCAAAGTAAGCGGTCCCATCGGATGATTCATCCCCAATTTCATAATGCCGTCAATGCTCTCGCGCGTCGCCACGCCTTCAAAGAGCGCGAAAATCGCTTCGTTTATCATCGGCAACAAAATCCGGTTGGCGACGAAGCCCGGAAAATCCTGACAGTCGAGCGGAGTTTTGCCCATTTTCTCCGACATCTCTTTAACTTTTAGATAAGTTTCGTCCGACGTTGCGATGCCGCGAATGACTTCGACGAGTTTCATCAAAGGCACTGGATTCATAAAGTGCATTCCGATAACTTTGTCCGGTCTTTTGGTAGTCGCAGCGATTTTCGTAATCGAAATCGAAGAAGTATTGGAAGCCAGAATCGCGTCCGGCGCGGTAATTTCATCGAG
>JALYZF010000071.1 GCA_030948995.1 Acidobacteriota bacterium | reverse complement strand
CAACCTCGGAATGAATTTCGGACGAGCAGGCGGCGCGGGCGTTGCCGAACATTTCCATATGCACATCCTGCCGCGCTGGATTGGCGATGTAAATTTTATGACTTCGATTGGCGAAACGCGCACGATTCCCGAAGACTTAAAAACTACTTATAATAAATTGAAGGATAAGTTTTAACGCCCGAATTGAGCCGAACGCACAGCATTCAACATTATCTTTAGGAAGATGATGAGAACCATGCTGTCGAGGCGTCGCGCTCGAATGACTTAATTTGTTGCGGCTTACAGATTATTTCTCAATCGTTAATGTATTGGATTGTAACTTGCCCTTCCAAGAATTTATGATTAATTCATGAACTTCTGCTCCATCTCCTTCAAACTGTGCTGTAATCTGGTATCTTCCTGAGGGCAACTTAGAGCCAATTTCGTTAGTGCTTGATGAGTAAAACTTGTCCAAGCCGATTTTAAGTCCATACATTGAACCGGAACGAAGCGGGACAATATAATCGTCCACGCGCCCTGCAACGACCGCGAACTTTCCATCAAAAAAATCGAATTTGCGTGTTTTACCATTAACATCAGCAAGGTTAAAACCAATTCTATCAGGAAGCTGCACTTTTCCGTTCGCCAGCATCATGCCCAAATTCAAAATCGTATCCTTCTCTCCAGTATTGCGGATTATAAACTGCAACTCTGGAACATCGGCTTTATGTGAATCAGCAATTGAGACGGACATTTGTAAGCCGTCAACTATCGTTCCCCATTGCAAACTGTCCGGTGATTGACACTTTGCTTGCACTGACAATAACAAGACGCTAAAAAACAAACCAACGCAAATTGAAGTAAGACCGATTGTTTTTTGAGGATTCATTTCATTTTTCCTTCTAATACAAGCAAAGCGCCTGATTATAATTGAGCGCAGTAAATCCGCTCAATTGTCATTTTCGGTGTATTATTCGGAATGGTTTTGCATAATACCCTTATATACGGAACATTTATACACCAACTCATTTAAAAAACAAAGAATTTTTTTCGTAATAATTTAACTTCGACATTAGCCAAATTATTTAACGGTTTTGGCTCAAGGCTTTGTCGGGCGGATGCGAGCGGTCAATGGATTCGTCTTCGACTTCGCCGCCGGGCGAGATGGGAATGTCGGCGGGATTTTTGTAAAGCATGCCGCGTTCTTCGGAATCTAATTCGGCGGGAACAATTATGTTTTGCGACGAACTCGCGGGCGGAATGTAGCCGGGATAATCTACGCGCGAATGATAAATGGCAACGAGTGATTTAATCATCGCTTCGCGGATTTGCGTTAGCTCGCGCAGAGTTAAATCGCATTCGTCGAGTTGGTCGTCCATCAGAATTGCGTCAATAATTTTCGTGACGATAAAGCGTATGTTTTCCGGCGTCGGCTCAGACAGCGAACGCGCCGCCGCTTCGCAACTGTCGGCAATCATCATAATCGCCGCTTCTTTGAATTGCGGTTTCGGTCCCGGATAACGAAAATCATTTTCGGCAACATCTTCGGGATTGTGCGCTTCGGCTTGCGCTTTTTTCAGGAAATAATGAAGGGTTCGCGTGCCGTGATGCTGCGGTATAAAATCAATTATTCGCTGCGGCAAATTCATTTCCTTTCCGAGTTTTATGCCGTATGTTACATGGCTGATAATGATTTTCGCGCTTTGTGCGGGTTTCAGACGGTCGTGCGGATTTTTGCCTAACTGGTTTTCGACGTAATGGTCGGGCGCGGCGGTTTTGCCGATGTCGTGATAAAGCGCGCCGATTCTGGCTAAAAGGGCGTTTGCGCCAACGACGCGGCAGGCGTCCTCCGCAAGTTGCCCGACGGCGTGCGAATGCTGGTTTGTGCCGGGCGCGCGCATTGCGACTTGTCCGAGCGCTGGCAAATCGGCGTTTGATAATTCAAGCAGTTTAACGTCCGTTAAAATTCCGAAAAACGATTCGCAAAGCGGAAGAAACATTGCCGTAACTGCTGCCGTTACAAGCCCGCTTCCAAGACCGCAGGCGATTGCGAGTAAAACCGTATTCAGAATGAAAGGCTGCTGCGTGTAGCCGAGCAAAGCAACCGCCGTCGCCGCGCTTGCCAAACCGACGAGAGCACCCGCCGTCGTTACAGATGAGCGGCTTCGATACCGCCCGATGCCGTAAACCGCAACGGCTGAAGCTACTACGGCAAAGAGCGTAAATTCCAAACTTTTCGGCGCAAGCAATCCGGCGATAAGCGCGAGAAAAATTCCCGTAAACAGCGCGATTCTACGGTCTGCGAGCAGCGTCATCAAAAGACTGCCGAAAGCAAACGGAATCGCATAAGACCAAAGCGTCGCGTCGTTGAGCGGCGCTTTTGTGTTCTGCACGGCGGTAAATTCGGCAAGCCGGAAAAATACGGACATTAAAGCGGTTTGCACCACGACGACGAAACCGAACAGCGCGAAAGTTTTTCGTTCTGATAAAGCGATGCGCGAAACTTGTCCCTGATGTTGGACGAATTTCCAAGCAATCCAGAAAAAAGCGGAAATAATCGCAAGTAATCCTAAAAAGCGATTCAACTGTCTTGTCGAACTGCTGTAATTGCGAACGGCGGAAATCTGCGCGAGAATTTCCGGCGTGATAATGTCGCCTTCGCCGGCGATTCTCTGCGTGCGCTTGAGCGAAACTATTACGGGCGAAACGTCTTTGGCAATAATTTCGCGGGCTTTTTCCGTCGCCGCGCTGTCGTAAACAATACTCGGCTGGATGAGCGGCGCGAGAGCCGAGTTAAATGCTTCGACTTCCCTTTCCGACAAACTGCGAATTTGCATCAAGCCGTCGTGGAGTTTATTTCTCGCCGCCGACAACGCCGTCATACTGCTTTCCGGCATTTTAACAATAGATTGCTGATTCGGTTTCCGCCGGTCGCTCAATGAAATTTCGTCCTCGAAATACTGCCGGTCTTGGTCGCCATAAATCGAGCCTTCCGCATTTTCACGCAAAACTCTGGTTATCGCTTCAAGTTCATTCGCGCTAAATTTGCGCGCGGAGAAAATCTTTCCCGCTTCCGCGCCGCCCGCGCCAATCCATTGCACGTCCCTATTGGAATTTGTATTTGTTTTAAGATTTGCGCTCGCGCTCTCCGTTTTTCTTTGCATTCCTTCCCAAGAAGAACGAAAACTTTGCACGGCTTCGTCGGCGCGATTCGCCTCGTATGTAAAAATCGGACGCACCGTTTCCCGTATGAATTCTCTTTTTCGCTCGGTTTCTTCCGTGTCAGTAACGTAAATATCGGCGGGTGAAACAATACTTTCGCGGGCAATATCGCCTTCTTTATATTGCTCGACGGCGCTCGTCGTGCGAAGGAAAGGATTGTTTATAAGAAATGTAGTTAAAAGGCAGAGAACGGCAAAACCGATCCAAAAATTTTGATTTTCCGAGAGTTTTCTAACGGGCAGCAAAACATATTCGGTAATAGTTTTGTAGAACTTTACAAATGGTTTTGCCGAATCTTGAAGGCGATTTTTCATCTTAAAAAGTTTTAGACTTTTCTGAGAGATATAAAGTTTACCGAGTCGGAGCAATTGAAATTCATCTTTATAATTCTCCTAACTCCATAAACTCAATAACTCAAAAAAACTCAATAAACTGTTTCCAAATCTTGCGAAACGACTTCTCCGATTTTCTCAATTAAAGGTTTTAATGTTTGGGATTGAATAGCTGAAATTGCCACACTTTCGCTTCCTTTGTCAAATAAAAGACTTCTTTGTAAAGCATTCAGAGAATCATCGTCAAGCAAATCCGACTTATTTAAGACAATCAGACGCGGAATTCTGTTTAATTCGAGACTGCCGAGAATCTTTTCAACCGATTCGATTTGAGCATTAGCTTGCGGACTCGATGCATCAACGACGTGGATGAGCAAATCGCTGTCCGATATTTCTTCTAAAGTGGCGCGAAAGGCAGCGACGAGCGTGTCGGGCAAATCACGGATAAAACCGACCGTATCGTTGATGATAATTTCGCGCTCAATCGGCAGCCGCAAGCGGCGCGAAGTCGGGTCTAAAGTAGCAAACATTTTCTTTTCCGCGTAAACATGGCTATCGGTCAGCGTATTTAGCAAAGTAGATTTTCCGGCGTTCGTATAACCGACCAGAGAAATTATCGGCAAGCGTCGGCGCGTTCTTTCCTTTCGCCGCTGCTGCCTTTGCGTTCGCAAATTTTCGACTTGTCGTTCGAGATGCGAAATCTTATCGCGGACGCGGCGACGGTCGGTTTCGAGTTTCGTCTCGCCGGGACCACGCCCGCCGATGCCGCCCGCAAGCCGCGAAAACGCCGAATTTTGTCCTTGCACAAGCCGCGGCAGAAGATATTTTAATTGCGCGAGTTCGACCTGCAATTTTCCTTCGCTCGATTGGGCGCGCTGGGCAAAAATATCAAGAATAAGCTGTGGTCGGTCGATAACTTTCAGTTCCGTTGCTTCTGACAAGGAACGCACCTGCGCCGGAGAAAGTTCGCGGTCGAAAACAATCAAATCCGCGCCCAGACGCATCGCGCGGATGAGAAGTTCTTCGAGTTTTCCCTGTCCTAGAACGGTCTTTGAATCTATCTTCGGTCGTCTTTGAATTATTTTGTCCAGAACGACTGTCTCAGCCGAGAGAGCAAGTTCTTCGAGTTCGGCGAGCGATTCTTCGGCTTCAGACATTTGTCCGGTCGTAACGCTGACTAAAATCACGCGGTCGCGGTTCGTCTTTTGATGGCGCGCCGTCTGCCGGTTGCGCGCCATTTCCGTTTCGAGCGAATTAATCAACGAAAGAAAATTGGCGTTCAAGTGCGCTGGAATCGTCGGCTGTAAGAATTCGTAAGGCAGAGTTTTGCTTTCGGTCTCCAACTTTTCCGCAGTTGTCGGAACGAGATGCGCCGAATAGACGTTATTTGGCAAACCCGTCTGCCTATCGACTTGAATCGAAGCCATCAAATCAAGGCGCAAAAGAGCAAGGTCGGTTAAATCGTCCTGCGTCAGTTTTTCGCCCGAAAGCTGCGTGTGAATACAGCGCAACCCGCGAAAACGCTCGTCGGACACGCGGGCGCGCCCGAAATCCGGCATTTCAATCCGCTTTGCCGTGCCAACCATCACGTATTCGACTTGTCCTTTGCGATTAATAAGAACGCCGATTTGTCTGCCCGTCTCGTGCGAAATTTCCGTCAACTGCCGCGCTAGTTCCGGCGAGACGATTTGTTCGGGAGCAACGCGGCGAGTTGAAAGTTTTTCGATTCGCCGTAATTGGTTTTGTTTTAAGCCTTGGGTAAATCCTGTAACGTTACTGATAAATTCTAAATCCTCCAAATGGTAGTTGAATTATAACAGATTTCAAGGCTCAAAGCCCTCTAAAAGTTCAAGGTTTAAGGTTCAAAGCTCGAAGTGAAAATTTCGTTTTCGTGTTTACAAAAAAGTTCATAATGCAATACGTTTGAACCTTGAACCTTGGACTTTGAACTATTAAACTCTTCCCATTATGCAGCCGCGCACAAAACGTCAAAAGGAAGTTCTAGATTTTATCACCCGCTATATTGAAAAACACGGTTACGAGCCTTCGTATCAGCAGATTGCGTGGCATTTGGGCGTGGCGTCGAAAGCCGGAGTTGCGCGCCATATTGTTTCGCTGGAAAATCAAGGACTTCTGACGCGGCGGCGCGAACACGGAGCTTTTAATCTTGAACTGCGCTCGACAAACGCAGCGAGCGAATTGGTTTGCGGCATCGAATGGCTGGAAATTCCGAATCAAAACGTTCCGCTCGAAGATTGGGAACGCGAAACACTATTTATACCGAAATTTATGCTCGGCTATCAACAAGTTCCCGAACGATTGCGCGCCTTCCGCGTTTTGAACGATTCGATGATTGAAGAAAACATCTGCGAAGGTGACATTGCTTTAATCGAAAATCGCCCGTTTGCGCGCGATGGCGATATTGTTGTTGCTTTGACGGAAAACAAGCGCGCCGTTTTGAAAAAGTTTTTCCGCGCAGGAGCAAAAATCGAACTGCGTCCCGCTAATGCGAGTTTTGTTTCGATTGTGCTGCCCGCCAATAAAATTTCCGTCCAAGGCGTTTTTCGCGGTCTCTTGCGTCCTTTCGGATAAAAGTTTAATCTAGGATTTTATCGGCGCAGAGGCGCGCGACATCTAAAAGCGTTAGCCACGAATTACACGAATGGCACGAATAAAAAGCACAAAACAATTCGTGTTATTAGTGTAATTCGCGGCTAATTTCTCTCTTAGCTCTGCTGTTTAATTTGAATTAATAGATTTTATAATTGTGGCTAATAATCCGACACCAAACGCGAGTTACAGCGTAACTTTGCGCGTTAAAATCCAAAATCATCCGGGAAAACTCGGCGAAATAACGACCGCTATCGGACGCGCAGGCGGCGACATCGAAGGCATCGATATTGTCTCGGTCGGCAAGGATTTTCTCGTCCGCGACATTACGGTCAACGCTTCTTCGGAGAAACACGACGAGGAAATCGTTAACTCCCTTCGCAATCTTGACGGCGTTGAAATCGTTCAAACTTCCGACCGCACATTCTTAATGCACTTGGGCGGAAAAATCGAGGTCGTCTCAAAAACGCCGCTAAAGACTCGCTCGGATTTATCGATGGCTTACACGCCCGGCGTGGCGCGCGTTTGCGAAGCGATTCATAAAGACCCGGAAAAAGCGTTTACTTTGACAATCAAAAAAAATACGGTTGCGGTCGTCTCGGACGGAACTGCCGTTTTAGGTTTGGGCGACATTGGCGCGGCGGCGGCAATGCCCGTAATGGAAGGCAAATGTCAGCTTTTTAAAGAATTCGGCGGCGTTGACGCCTTTCCGATTTGTCTGAACACAAAAGACCCGCACGAGATTATCGAAACCGTCAAAAATATCTCGACCGCTTTCGGCGGCATCAATCTCGAAGACATTTCCGCGCCGCGCTGTTTTGAAATCGAAGACCGCTTAAAAGAAGAACTCGACATTCCGGTTTTTCACGACGACCAGCACGGAACGGCGGTTGTCGTTCTCGCCGCTTTGATAAACGCGCTGAAAATTGTCGGCAAGCGAATGGACGAAATAAAAGTCGTCGTCAACGGTGTCGGCGCGGCGGGCGTCGCCTGCTCAAAAATCGTGATGGCGGCGGGTGTCGGAAACATTGTCGGCTGCGACCAAAGCGGCGCGCTTTACGCCGGACGCCGCGAAAATATGAACTGGGTCAAGGATTGGTATGCGCGCAACACGAATCCGAACAATGAAAAAGGCTCGATTCACGACATTATTAAAGACGCGGACGTTTTCTTCGGCTTGAGCGCGCCCGCCATTATCGGCGTTAAAGATTTAAAAGCGATGAACCGCGAACCCGTAATTTTTGCGATGGCAAACCCGATTCCAGAAATTATGCCCGAAGAAGCGGTCGGTCACGTCGCGGTAATGGCGACCGGACGCTCTGATTATCCGAATCAAATCAACAATGTCCTGTGTTTTCCCGGCATCTTTCGCGGCGCGCTGAATTGTCGCGCTTCCCGAATCAATGAAGAAATGAAACTCGCCGCCGCGCACGCCATTGCCGAAATCATCAGTGAAAACGAGCTTCATCCCGATTATATCATTCCGTCGGTTTTCGACCGCAGGGTCGGCGAAGCAGTTGCGGCACGGGTCGAAGAAGCCGCATACCAAACCGGCGTGGCGAGACGCGAGCGCACCAGCCGCGAATCGGAATTTTAATTTGTAGTTAAATGCCTTGATTCGGTTCGACCTAATCGTTTTAAAACACCGGCGCAGATTAAAATAAACTAGTGAAGCGCATAATCATTTTTTCTTTCGTATTCTTGTTCGCCGCCGTATTTACCGTTCAGGCGCAGAGTAGAAATGGCAAAGGCGAAAGTCTGGCGCAGGAGTTTATGCGCCGCCAGCGAGCCGAAGATGAAGCGGAAACGAAAAAAGATACTGCCGCGCTCGAACGAATTTTCGCCGACGATTTCGTTTTCATCGCCGCCAATGGCGCGATTTACGACAAAAAGAAATTTCTTGACGAGATAAAAGCCGATACCGAAACCGGCGCACCGCAGACGCTCGCTTATGAAGATTTCAAAGTTCGCGTATACGGTAAAACGGCAATCGTCAATTACCTGCTAACCGTTTGCGGCAAAGATGCGGGCGGTAAAGATTTCATGAACCGTTATCGCCAATCGGTCGTCTGGATAAAACATAAAAATGATTGGCGCATCACGAATTTTCACTCGACGCGCCTCAGACAATAATAGTTAATTGTTCCCGTTAAAAATTCTTTATTGATTTAGAACTTATATATTGAATTTGTAACCGAAACCGTGAACGGTTTGAATAAATTGCGGGTGGCGCGGATTGTCTTCGAGTTTCTGCCGCAGCCACGCGACGTGAACGTCAACCGTTCGCGTTGTCGGCATTGCGTCGTAGCCCCAAACCTCATCAAGCAGTTCGTCGCGCGAGACGACCTTGCCGCGATTTTCCACGAAATACTGCAAAACTTTGAATTCCATTGCCGAAAGTTCGACTGAAGCAGCAGCTTTTTTGACTTCGGCGCGGCGGAAATCAATAGTCACGTCTCCGAACCGAAACGATTCTGACGAATTCTGATTTGTATTCGGTGAACGCCTGAGAAGAGCTTCGATTCGGGCTAGAAGTTCCATTACTTCAAAAGGCTTTGTTAAATAATCGTCCGCGCCGAGCTTTAAACCCAAGACTTTATCAAGCGTTTCACCTCGCGCGGTGAGCATCAAAATTGGCGTAGCTATATTTTTTTGACGCAAATCGCGGCACACATCCAAGCCGTTTTTCTTTGGCAGCATCACATCCAGAATTATCAAATCAAAATTCTCCGTCAAAGCCGCAGACAAACCCGCCTCGCCGTCGGCGGCGTTTTTTACTTCAAAACCTTCGCTTTGCAAACGGTCGGTCAAGGTTAAAATCAAACCTTCTTCATCTTCGACAAGTAAAACTTTCATTTTGGTTTAAAGGTAAAAAAGGTTGCGGCAGGTTTCCAATTAACTTTTTCACCTTTTCACTTTTCCACTTTTCATTTCAATCGTGAATCGACTTCCCTTTCCAATCGCGCTTTCAACCGAAATTTTTCCGCCGTGCGCTTCGACGGTTTGTTTGACAAGACTCAAGCCGAGACCGTTGCCGTGTATCTGCGCGTCGACGACCGATTTTGCGCGATAAAAAGGGGTAAAAATATTTGAAACGTCCTTCGGCGCAATCCCGATGCCTTTGTCTTCGATTAAAATTTTTATGCACTCGCTGTCGCCGCTCGCCGCAACTTTTATCCAACGGCTGCCGTCGCCGTATTTTACGGCGTTCGTGATTAAATTTTGAATCGCGTGGCTCAAAGCGTTTTCGTCAGCCAAAATTTTCGGCAGATTTTCCGCCACGCTTGTTTCAACCGTAAAACCTTTTTCATTCAATAACGGCTGACATTCGGCGAGCGCATTTTCGACGATTGTTTTTACGTCTGCCTCGCGCAAATCATACTGCCGGCGACCGGAGCGCGCGCCGGCAAATTCCAAAATCTGTTCGACCATCTGCGAGAGTTTTTTGCCTTCGCGTTTGATTAAATCGCCGTATTGCGCGATTTGTTTTTCAGAATTGACAATCCCGTCGGTTAAATTTTCGCCAGCCGAATAAATTACGGCGAGCGGCGTGCGAAATTCGTGCGAAACTGCCGAGACAAAATCAACCTGACGCTGCGCGAAATTTTTGGCGCGTTGCGTGGAGATGAAAATTAAAACGACGCTTGCTCCAAGCAGAGACAAAATTCCGAAACTGATTGCCAGATTTTTGTTTCGAGTGTTGGCTACAAAATCGTCGAGCGAACCGGCGACGTGCTGGACGTTCAGCGTCCAAATTCCGTCGTTCTTCAAGTTGTCGGTTTGGTAAATTCGCGGCTCGTCCTTGCCTGTAATTGTAATATTGAATTTGCCGTTTGAACCCTTGCCCGGCGCGGTTGTTACTTGTTTACCGGACGGTATTTTTATAACCTTGCTTTCAACTCTATGATCAAAAATCATCCGGCTTTGAGAGTTTTCTTTGTTCAAAGAAGAAAGCAAAGCCTGATTGACGAAAACCGCAATATCATCGGGTTGAAGCGCGAAAATTTTTGCGGTTGCGTCCGAATTCTCAACCGGCTGCGTTTGAAAAATTGCCGTGTTGTCGCTTCGGCTAACAACGGAAATTTTATAACTGCCGTCGTAAAAATAATTGCGGGTCAAATTCCGTAAAACTTTTTCTTTGAGAACCGTTTGGTCGAGTTTTATCAGAAGATAGCCCGTCACCTCGGGCAGGCTTATCGGGCGCGGCGGCGAAGTCAAATTTTTGGTTATTCGAAGCGGAGAATTTGCGGTTGAGTCGGTCTCGACAAAACGTGTTTCGACGAGTTTTTCAGACTGTTTGTAAATCGGCATCCGCAAGATAAAATTTTTCTCGTCAATCGGCGCAAAATCCGTTTTTATATCGTCGAAATTTGCCGTAAAATCAGTTTTCAAAAATTGATAATACTCAAAATTATATGCGAGCGCGTCGCCCGTTTTCGGAACGAAATAAAAGTCTTTTATTAAATCCGGGTAATCGGCATGTTTATGCCAATTTTGATAACGAACGATGAAATCCTTTTGCCAATTGTCGTCGTAAAGCTGAAAAGGAAAGTATGCCGCTTGAACCGTCCGGTTAAAATCTTCGGTAAAATGTTCAGTGTCAGTTTCCAGACGCTTTTGCATCTGCTCTTTTTCTGACTGGCTTATTTGACTGAGCCATCTGTATTGCAGAGTTGCTAGCAGCACGAGCAAGCCGAATAAACCGACAACAACTAAAATTGGAAACCATGCGCGTTTCATAAAATAGATTTTAGATGTCAGACGTTAGATACTGGATTTTCTGACATCCGACATCTAGCATCTAACATCTTTCGCATCGTGTAAATAGCTTTACAAAACATTTTACATTCTTAACAATTTCTTTGCGTCGTCTTAACCACTCGGCTAAAATTCTCTGCAATACTCGAAACTGTCAAAACGACACGAAATTAATTTTTTGGAGGCAAGTATGAAAAGATTTATAGTTTCAATTTTATGTGTAGCAGTATTTTTTATTGGTTTGGGAAGTCTGGTAGATAAAGTCGGCGCAAAATTCAAATCGGATGAGCGCGCGTTGGCAATCATCGCGCAGGCGCGGCAAGCAATCGGCGGCGACGCGGCAATCAAAAACGTTCGCAGTATGACGATTGTCGGCAGTGCGGCGCAAACTTTTACCATTGACGGCGCGACGCGCACCGAGCAAGGCAATTTGGAAATTGCATTTCAACTGCCCGGTCAGTTCAGCAAAATGTTGAAAATCGGCAAAGAAGTGGGAGACGCAAATGGCGGCGCGGCGCGGCACGAAACAAGAGTTTTTATCACGACTAAAGATGATGATAAAACAACAACAAACGTAAACGGCGCGGAAGGCTCTGGGAAAGTTTTCATCGTGAAAAAAGGCGACGAAGAAAAGGTAGTTTCCGGCGAGAATGAAATCGGCGCGGGCGATAATAAAAAAATCGTCAGACACGCGGTAGCGATTGACGGAAGCCATATGCGGCAAAACGAGCTTTTCCGCACGACGTTTGCTTTGCTTTTGTCGGCGCCCGAAGGCTTGGATGCCAACTACGACTACGCGGGCGAAGCGAGCGTTGACGGAAACAATTGCGACGTTATTCTCGCGCAAAGCGGCGGCTCTTCATTCAAACTTTTTATCGACCAATCTTCGCATCTGCCTTTGATGATGAGCTATCAAGGCACAATTCCGATGGTTTTCAAATTTAACAAGGATGAACTAAAAACCGGCGACAGCGGTCAGGCAAAAAACTTTCTCATTAATAAAGACGGCTCGCAAACGCCGCTCAATGACGGAAAGGTGCAGATAATTGCGCGCAGTCTTGACACGCCCGAAGCGACTGCCGAATACCAAGTAAAATTCTCCGATTATCGAAACGTCGGCGGCGTGCAGTTGCCGTATAAATGGACGCAAACCGTCGGCGGTCAGCCCGACCAAAACGTTGATGTTGTCAGCTACGAAATCAATCCGCCAAACATCGCCGATAAATTTAATAATCAAAAAGTAATGGTCAGAATGAAAAAAGCGCAGTGATTTGAGGCGAAAGAACTAAAAAGAGACGAGTTTTAAATTTTAAAACTCGTCTCTTTTTCTTCTGCTGTTTTCAGCCGCCGCATCGCCGCCAACTTACATCGTCGCCATTACTGCTCTGATTTCTACGTAGCTGTAATCTTCGCCTAAAAATTCTTTTACCGGAGCGACGGCAAATCCTGCGTTCAAGCGCTTAATCGCCTTTTTTATCGGCTCGATTTTGCGGTAAAGAACAAGGTCTTCGAGGCTGACTTCGCCGCTTTGGATAAAACGTATAAGATGCATCTCGATTGTGCTTTTCGCCATTCCGCGCGTTTCGGCAATTTCTTCAATCGAAAGTCCTGAATTAAACATATCTAAAGAAACGCCGTAAGTATCGTTTCCGTGTTCATCGCGTTTAGTTCTGCTTTTACGCTCGCGTTTCGGCGACTTTAAATCGATGCGCGACTGAAGTTTGTTGATTTGGCAATAGTTTTTTATTTCCTGCATAAAATCAGCGCCGTATTTTTGAAATTTCAACTCGCCGACGCCGGAAATTTTCCGCATTTCCGCTTCATTTTGCGGAAGATATGTAGCCATTTCAACCAATGTCGCATCGGAAAAAACGACATAAGGCGGCACATTTTCACTTTTCGCAAAAGCCGTTCGCGCTCGTTTCAATTCGTCGAACAAATCTTTAATATACGGGTGCGAAACTTCCGAAACGAGCGACGTTTTTTTGTCTTCCTTTATCGTTACTTTTATCAATTCGACGCGCTCGTTGCCGCGCAGAACGGCTTCGCTTTTGTCGGTTAAAACAATCGTCGGATATTGTCCTTCGGTTTGCGCTAAATATCCTTGTCCGATTAAATCTTTAAAGTAATCGAACCAATTATTTTTTGAAATGTCCGCGCCGATGCCGTAAGTTTTCAGATTTTTATGCTCGTCCCGAATCGTTTTCGACTGCGAGCCGCGCAGAAAATCAATCAGATAACTCAACCCGAAACGCTGTCCGGTGCGGTAAACTGCGCTCAAGGCTTTTTGGGCAAGTATCGTTCCGTCGAAATGTTCAAAAACGGTGTTGCAGTTGTCGCAACGCCCGCAATCTTCTGTCAATTCTTCCGAGAAATAATTGAGGAGAAATTTCCGGCGGCAAGTTTTCAAATCGCCAAACGCGCCCATCGTATTTAGCTTTTTCAGCATTATTTCGGTTTGCGCCCGGTTGCCTTCGACTTCGGCAAAACCTTTCAGTTTATTGACATCGCCCCAACTGAAAAACAGCAGCGCTTCGCTTTGCAGTCCGTCGCGTCCGGCGCGTCCGGTTTCCTGATAATAACTTTCAATGTTTTTGGGCAAATCCATATGAACGACGACACGCACGTTTGATTTATCAATGCCCATTCCAAACGCAATGGTAGCGACAATGATTTTCACTTCGTCTTTAAGAAATAATTCTTGATGTTTGTCGCGTGTTTCCTTGTCCAAACCCGCGTGATAAGGCAAAGCGTCAAAGCCTTCATCACGCAAATCGGCGGCAAGGCTGTCAGCCGAATTGCGACTCAGACAATAAACAATTCCGCTCTCGTCGCGGCGTGATTGCAGATAATCGAGCAAGCGAGCGAAAGAATTTCGTTTCGGCTCGACTGTGTAAATAATGTTCGGTCGATTAAAGCTCGAAACGAAAAGCGCGGCGCGTCCAATGTTCAAACGCTCGATAATATCTTTGCGAACTAATTTATCGGCGGTCGCCGTCAACGCGACGAGCGGAATGTCGGCAAAGTGAAATTTAAGTTTCGCAAGCTGCATATATTCCGGTCGAAAATCGTGTCCCCAACTCGAAATACAATGCGCTTCGTCGATGGCAAACAGCGAAACTTTGACGCTTTTGAGAAATTCAATAAATTGGTCGCCGCTTTGCAGAAGTCTTTCGGGCGCGACATAAAGCAATTTTAATCTGCCGCTCCGAACGGCTCGAAAAACTTCCGTTTGCTCTTGCGCGGTCTGCGTGGAATTTAAAAACGCGGCTTCCACGCCGTTGTTTTTCAGCGCGTCAACTTGGTCTTTCATCAAAGCAATCAATGGCGAGATAACAACCGTCAAGCCATCGAGCATCAACGCGGGAATTTGATAACACAAAGATTTCCCGCCGCCGGTCGGCATCAGCACAACGCAATCTTTTTTC
Organism: Acidobacteriota bacterium; assembly: GCA_030948995.1. Taxonomy (GTDB): domain Bacteria; phylum Acidobacteriota; class Blastocatellia; order Pyrinomonadales; family Pyrinomonadaceae. Next base: position 4,251 of record JALYZF010000071.1, on the reverse strand, counting down.
GCCAAAACAGTCTCAATTGCCTGCTCTTGATTCATCCGAAACGAATCGTAGCCGAATTGCTGTTTGAGAATTTCTTTGGCGCGAACGATGTTCATTTTATTGAAAGCAAATTATAAATTCTATAAAAGATTGGAAGTGTTGTGTCGCTGAACCATCCAAATTCCAATACTGATGCAACCCAAAATAAATGCAACAAATATCAAACCCAATGAAGCAAGAAATCCTAAAACTTCGTAATAATCGGGGTCTGAAGTTTGTTCTCCAAAATACTGTGAAACTTGAAAAACAATAAAGGATAAGCAGACAAGAATAATGCTTGTGATAACCAATTTCACTATTTGTTTTCTTTTATTCATTTTACCTTTTCGCAGCAAGTTCAAACTTAGCGGCTATTTTCGGAATTATCTTTTTCGGAACTTCGATCGCGCCCGCGATATGTCTGGCTTCGGTAAAATGTCCGACGACATAAACGCCTGCGACATTCGTCTCAAAAGTTTCCTCGTCATAAACCGGCACTTCGCCGTATTTTGAATTCCGACTTTCGACGCCAAGATTTTTCAGCATCGTCAAATCCGCGTCCGAGCCGATTAAGATAAACACCACGTCGTTATCCAAAGTTTCGACATTGCCGTTTTCGTCTTCCAAAACAATATCTTTTTCACGGATTTCCACGACGCGACCGAGAAAAAAAACGTCCAGACAATTTTTCTCCAACTGCTGTTCGAGCGGTTCTTTTACCCAATGTTTGATGCAGCCTTGTTTCGGGTCAGTTTCTTCCCAATCCTTGCGAAACGTCGCAAGCGTTGAAAACGCGCCTTCTTGAGCTAAAAACAAAGCCGCCTCGCCAGCCGAGTTGCCGCCGCCGACAACAATTGCGTGTTTTTTGACATATGGGTAAGTTTCGCGGAAAAGATGATGCACCTTCGGCAAATCCTCGCCTTTCACTCCGAGATGTCGCGGATACTGCATTGCGCCGATAGCAAATAAAACCGTTTTGGTTTCGTATTCCGCCTTTTCGCTCTTTACTTTAATGAGATTTTCGCCGATTTTTTCTACGCTGATAACTGCTTCTTCCCACCTGACATTGAGATTATTTTCCAAAACAAACCGTGTGTAATAAGAAAGCAGTTCTTCGCGCGTCGGCTTTGCGCGAGCGGGAAAAAGCGTATTCGGTTCGAGTTCCAATTCATTGACGGTCGAGAAAACCGCCAAGCCAATCGGATAATTATAAATCGTGTTGCCGATCAAATTTTTCTCCAGCACGAGATAATTTAAATTTAATTTCTGCGCCTCAAAAGCGGCTGAAATTCCCGCCGGTCCCGCGCCGATGATGATAAGGTCAAACATTTCAAAAATTATTTTTTTCGTTCACCGATAATACCTAATAAACCAATTAACATTTGCCCTAAACCAAACAAAACGATTACTGGCGACCAGGGAAAATAGAATCCACTTCCACTAACAAATAGTGTAATGAAAGTTGCAATCGAAAGAACTGCCCCAATTGCGAATATTCCTAAACCTACATATAACACTTTCTTGTGCATATTCCGCCTGTATTGACGGGTGTCGTCTGCTTCTTTCATAATCGCCTTCGCTTTTATGTCATCATTCAATTGAAAAGAGCAAAAACGACAAGCATCCTGTTTAGTTGAAATAAACTGCTGGCAATTCGGGCATTTAAAAACCTCGTAACTCATTTATACTTTTTCTCCAGCATTGTTAATTCTTCCGTAAATTTTTCAATCTGCAGCCGCGTGTTTTCCAATGCGCGCCGACTTTCAATATAACTTTCCCATTGTTTAGTTTCGGTCAAAGCCTTTGTAACATCTTCGTCCAAAGCGTGCGCCATCAAAGTCAGCAAATCGCTCAAGGCTTCATTGCTTTCGAGAAGCGAGTTGATAATCGTATAAGCGAGTTTCGCATTCGGCAAATCAATGTCTAAACCGTCACTGTTTATCTCTGCTGCGTCCATTTCGTTTTAAGGTGTCGGCGGGAATGCACCAGCGGGAACAACCCAAAAAACAGATTTCAATTTTGCAATGTTTCCGCCTCTGACAAAAGTAATTCTGGAAGCATCATATTTGCGAAAACGAATCGAATCTCTAAGTTGTTTCTCGCGTCTAGCCATTTCTTTGCCTGTTCCGTAATTGATTATAAAACCTTTTGAATCGAATTGTTTATTAAGTATTTCGTCAAATTCCAAAAATTGCTCTTTAACTTCGGTATTAGTAGCTCTTCCAAATTCAGCAACGATATATGAATAAGCAAAGGTATGTGCCTTCTTTTCTTGCTGATTATTTTCCGGCGTCTGAGCAAAAGCGAGTGAACTCATTACAAACAAAATCAAAAATAAAACTCGAAACATACCAATCTCCATTTTTTCTATATTTTAACCTATCTATTCAATAAACGGTAAATCCTTAACGGTCGCCGCCAAATCATTAACTTTCAATTGCGTTCCTTCCGCCAAAAAATCGTAACGAACAAAGGCGAGCGCAATAATTTTTCCGAGTTTTGGCGAAAATGTAACCGATGTAATGCGCCCTGCGTTTTTGCCGTCTGTCGATTTTATTTCGTCGCTTTGACTAATCACGGCATTTTCATCTTCAATAATTAAACCCGTTAATTGTTTGGCGATGTGTCCGCGAAAATGGATGCGCGCGATGATTTCCTGCCCGATATAACAGCCCTTGTTGTAACTGATAACATCGGGCAAACCAATCTCCGGCACAATCGTCGTCTCGTCCACATCAACGCCGTAAAGCGGCACGCCGCGTTCGACGCGCAAAACGTCGTAAAGCGCGTCGGAAATTTTCGATGCGCCGGAATCTTTAAGTTTGGATTTGAAACTTTCCGCCGCATCGTTCAAAACAAAACAACCCGCGCCCTTGCCGTTTTGAAAGACAACCGAATCTGAAATCTGGAATCTTGAATTTGTAATTTCAAAATACCTGTAATGTTCCGACAAATCTTTGACAAAAAAATCGCCCGCAAAGGTAAAACGAAAAAGATTTTGGAAAACCTTTTCGCGCGTCGCTTCTTCGGTTTCAAACAAAAATTCATCGCCGCGCCGCAAAACGCGAACGAGTGCGAGAAGTCTTCCCTGCGCGTTAGGAAAAGCCGCCGACATCTGCGCGCCGTCCGCGAGTTTTGAAACGTCGTTTGTAATCAAACCGTTTAAAAACTGCACGGCTTCGCGTCCTGAAACCGCAATTAAGCCGCGCGGAAATTCCTTGAAGCCGAAACTGCTTTGCCGGAATTTTTCATATTCATTTGAATCTATTTTAATCATATAAAAAACTTTCGAATGTTTTCTCAAAAAATCCGGCGATTGCCTTGCCGTCGATTACCAGAAGCGGGCGCTTCAAAAAAGTATATTCGCCTGCCATCAAATCGAGCATTTCTTGTTCTGAGACTTCACGCTCGCTCAATTTCATTTCACGATATTTAACTGCGCGGCGGGAAAAAAGCTCGCTCGCGCCGCCGAGTATTTGCGCCAAGCATTCAACTTCGGCGCGCGAAAGCGGTTCTTCTTTAATATCTCTAAATCTTGTTATAGCGACGCTGTGTCTTTCTAAAAAACGTTTTGCCTTTTGACAAGTCGCGCAGTCGGGCAGCCAGTAAAAAGTTATATCTTTCATAATTTCCGATTTTCTTACTTTACCAAAAACAAACGGCTAATGCTTGCGACTAAAAATCCTGTTTGTGTATTTAATTAATACTATTGAAAAATATTAAACGCTTTCGAGCCGCGCAATTTTCAACTTGAATTCAAATCCTCTTTTTAATATTTATTTTTTAATTCAAAAAAGAAAAGGTTAAAGGTAAATTTTAATTTATAAATCAGCTTTCGCCGCTAATTTTGGAACGTTAGTTGCTTCCGGCTATATAACCGAAAAATTCTGATGGAAAGTTAAATTCGCGGAAGCGGATTGTATTTTTCAAAATACAGGAAACTGAAAATGAATAATAACGAAGCAAAAAATTTAAGCGCCGAAACCATCAATTCAAACGCGGAAATTAAAAGGGACGAGAAAGTTATTCCGGTGATTGAAGAAGAAGTAACGATTGAAAAACGAGTTGTCGAATCGGGCAAAGTTCGTATTTCCAAGAAGGCAAACGAATACGAAAAACTCGTTGACATACCGCTTTTGCACGAAGAAGTTTCCGTCGAGCGGATTCCTATAAATCAGGTGATCGCCGAGCGTCTGCCGACTCGTTACGACGGAGATACATTGATAATACCCG
>JALYZF010000063.1 GCA_030948995.1 Acidobacteriota bacterium | reverse complement strand
GTGCAGAGAACCGGAACGAGCGTTACGGCAATAATACTCGCGCCGACCATCGCAAAGGTTTTCGTGAAGGCAAGCGGGTGAAAGAGTTTGCCTTCCTGACCTTGCAGGGCGAAAATCGGAATAAAAGCGAGAATGATAATCGCCATCGAGAAAAACGTCGGTCGCCCGACGAGTTTTGTAGATTCCAGAACAATTTCCCAAACGGCTTTTCTGTCTTTCGGGTCAATTTCGCGCTGTTCCATAAATCGGATAGCGTTTTCGGTGACGACAATTCCGGCATCAACCAAAACGCCGATAGCTATGGCAATACCGGCGAGCGACATCAGATTTGAAGTGATGCCCATATAATACATAAACAAAAACGACAGCAAAACGGCGAGCGGCAGCGGAATGGTAACAATCAGAATCGAGCGAAAATTGAGGAGAAAAACGATGCAGACGAACGTTACCAAAACAAGTTCTTCGATCAAAGTGTGCTTGAGCGTATCGGTTGCGCGGTTGATAAGCTGCGTGCGGTCATAAAACGGCACGATGCGAACGCCTTCGGGCAAACCGACTTGCAGTTCGCCGATTTTCTTTTTGACCGCGTTAATCACGTCGAGCGTGTTCACGCCGTAACGCGCGATGACCACGCCGCCGACGGCTTCCGTCCCGTTTTTGTCTAACGCGCCGGTGCGAAAAGCGTTGCCGAGTTTTACTTCGGAGACATTTTTGACGTAAATCGGCGTGCCGTTATTCGAGCCGATGACGACGTTTTCGACATCGCCGACCGATTCGATCAACCCGACTCCGCGCACGACCGCCCATTGTCCGGCTTGCTCGACGACATTGCCGCCGACATTGTTATTCGATTTCTGAACGGCTTCGACAACCATCGAAAGCGGAATGCCGAATGAACGTAATTTATTCGGGTCAACGTCAACCTGATACTGCTGAACATAACCGCCGACCGAAGCGACTTCCGCCACGCCCGGAACTGAATTTAACTGGTAACGCACAAACCAATCCTGAACGGTTCGCAATTGGCGCAAATCCTGTTTATCCGATTCGAGCGTATACCAGAAAACCTGCCCGACGCCCGTCGCGTCAGGTCCGAGCGTCGGCACAACGCCTTCGGGCATCTGTTTGGTCACGAGATTCAGCCGCTCTAAAACTCTGGTTCGCGCCCAATACAAATCAACATTATCTTCAAAAATAATGTTAATCATCGAAAAGCTGAACGCCGACGAAGCCCGCACGACGCGCACGCCGGGGAGACCTTGCAGATTCGTCACCAGCGGATAAGTCACCTGATCTTCAACTTCTTGGGGAGAACGTCCCGCCCAATCCGTGAAAACGATAACCTGATTGTCCGAAAGGTCTGGAATCGCGTCAATCGGCGTGCGCGTCAAAGCCCAGTAACCCGCCGCCGCCAGCGCGATGTAAAAAACGATGACGATTCCGCGATTTTTCAGCGACCATTCGATAAGTTTGTGAATCATATTTTTAGTGGTCAGTGGTCGGTAGTCAGTGGTCAGTCAAATCAGATTCTTTTTTGACTACCGACCACCGACCACTTTTTATTGTGCCGTCACGGGCAAAGTAAAACTGCCTTTTCCGGCTACGCCTTCGTAAGTAATTTGCGCCTGCCAATCGCCCGCCATTTCGATATTTACTTTACCGCGATAAACTCCCGGTGTATTTGTCGTTGTAAATGTCGCCGCGTTGTTCATAGCTGCCATCGAACCCATCGCCGCCATATGATTGGTGTAGGCGACTGCGCCGACATCAACCGGCTTGCCCGAAGCATCCGTGAAAGTCAAAGTAAATTCCTGCTCGCCTTTTCGCAAAACTCCGTCGGCATTTGAAATCGTCGCGGTCAGATTGTTGCCCGCCGGACCGCTTTTAATTGTTTTGCCGGGAGCAGTTCCAGTTGATGTTGAACCGCAGGCGGCGGCAAACAGAGCTATCGCAAATAAACTGAAAACTAAAAAACATTTAGACATAATTTTTCCTCGCATAATTTTTTTAAATTTTTGAAATAGAAACCAATCGCCGGATGCCAGATTTAAGGTTAATGGGTCAATTTGAAAATGTAGAATAAGTTTCGACGCATCATCCTGATTGTTTTCAACCGCCATTTATCGTTTTCGTCCTAATTTTTCCCACTAGAATGGTTAGAGTATCAATATAATTTTCATACGGGTGTGTGTTGTCGCGCATTCGTCGCGCATCCATATGGAAAATTATCCGTTGAATTCAAACTAACCCATTACCGATTTCAGGCACACTTGCGACACAATACGCCCGAATTTACGCCTCTTTTAAAGAAGCGAAAAACAGACACACTTCGGCTATGAACTGATCAAATTAGGAAAGCGGAGTGCTTGAGATAAGCGGGCAGAATGCTTACGGAATAAAGTCTTGCCGTTTCAACCGCAGGTTTGGCGGGCGGCAAAATAAACGCCCTTTTCAGATACGGGCGATAAAAAGTGAGAATCAGCGGTATAAACTGCTGTAATTTTATGCCGGCGGTTGTCGTCGTCGCGCCTGAAGACGGACGATTGACGGCGCAGCAAATACGGGCGGCATCCGCCTCGTGAGAGTTATCCAATTTGCGGGCGGTTTTGCAGCAATCCATCATTCCCGGTTCGGCGCAGTCCTGCTCGCTCGCAAAGACTGAAACGCCGGTCAACAGACCGCCGCCGATGGAGAAGAATAAAATTAGAATTGCCAGTCGCCTTATCATTTTCGTTTTAAGTGTATTTGATGGACAATCTTAGTGTCAATGTTGCTTTTATAATAAAGAAAGTTTTCAATTTTCGCCTTTTTCTTAATTGTTTATAGTTTTCAAACCCTGTCATTATGTTTTGCTCTTTAGGCAGTTTGTACTCGCTTCGAGCCGCCGCGCCAAAAAAGCCACACGAAAATCGGCGCGGCAACCGCCAAAATCGCCAATGCGGTCAGTTGCGCGTTTTTTAGTCCGAACGCCACCGGATCAACATTTCCGCGCACGAAAAACAGGAAAAACCGCAAAACGCTGAACAGAATCAGATACATCACAAACAACGCGCCATCGGGAACGCGCCCGCGCAGCTTTAACAAAATTCCGGCAATGATTAAATCTCCGAAAAGTTCGTAAAACTGCACCGGATGCCGCGAGATGTCATCAACGGGAGCGTAACTGTTCGGATTTGTATAGACAATGCCCCACGGTAAATTCGTCTGCGTGCCGTAGTCCATTCCCGCCAAACCGCACGTCGTCCGTCCGATTGCCGCGCCGATTGGAATATATGGAGCGAAAAGATCGGCGACCCGCGCAAAACTCAGATTTTCTTTGAGCGTGAATAGAAATGCAGAGAGCGTCGCGCCGATCAATCCGCCGAAAAAAGCCAGACCGCCTTCCCAAACGGCGAGCATCCGCCACGGCTCCTGCAAATATGAGCCGAAGTCGTTCTGCATGAGAAAATAAGCGCGCGCGCCGACAATCGTGCCGACGATAATCCAAACCATCAGACTTTCGATTTTCTCACGCGGCACGTCGTAACGCGGCGCGGAACGCCAGACGAGATAACCGCCGACGAGAAAGCCCAGAGCCATCGTCATTCCATACCAATTTATCGGAATCGGTCCGAGATACGGCATCGGATTCCAGTTAATATCAATCATATTTTTAATGCTTTTTACCGACGTTCTGCGCGGCTGACAAAGGATGTTCGATGTCGGATCCTTCAATCAAACCGCAAATGTCGCCCTTCGCCGTGCCTTGCTCATCCCATTCTTCGAGTGCCGCTGCAAGTTCCTTACGATAAACCCGCATCTGTCGCATTCGCTCGTCGAGTTCGGACAAGCGACAACGAACGATTTCGCGCACTTCCGCGCACGGACTTTCGCCGGCTTTGCTTTCCTCGATAATGCGCCTGATTTCTTCGAGCGAAAATCCAAGCGTCTGCGCTTTTTTGATAAACGCCAGGCGGTCAATCACGCTTTGGTCATAGACGCGATAGCCGCTCGCCGTTCGCGCTGGTTTTCCTAAAAGCCCGCTTCGCTCGTAAAACCGCAGGGCTTCGATGCCGATGCCGGACGCGAGCGAAACTTCGCCGATTTTGAGCGACCCGCGCTGGGACTGCGTATCAAATTTTTCCTGAAATTGTAAATTTGTCCTTCTCATCAAAAATGCCTCGAATTAAATTCACTTCTCGTTGGAAGGCGGAAACGCGCAGTCGAAGCCTCGCGTTTCCGCCTGCATTTAGCTCACCTTTTCCATCGTTTGACCGCAGCAGCAACGCGGCTGCTCGATTCCCTTACAGGTCGGGGGCGCGCCTTTCGTCACCGTAATTTCACACTCGCAATTCGGGTCTGGACACCGATAAATTTCACCTTCTCGTAAAGCCATTGTTTTTCCTCCTTATTGATTGGAACTCGGTTTGAGTTCTGAATTTTTATCGTCTGATTTCAGACTTTCCGTTTTCATACCCATCTTTTTGCAGCAGTCCATCATTGGCATACCCATTTTGGACATATCCATTTTTCCGTCTTTCATCATCGGACAACTTTGATTGTCCGGCGTTGTTGTTTGCTTTTCAGTCGCCGGAGACGTGCTGTTTTGCGTCGAGGTTTGCGCCAGAACGCCGACCGCGCCCGTCAAAACCACGCCTAAAGCAACTCCTAAAACTTTCGATTTCAAATTCATTCTCATCTTTTTTACCCCATTTTCATCTTTAAATTATGCCGCCTATAACAGCACTAAATACATTCTAAACGCTGTAGTCGAATACAGTGTCAAGCGTTAAAAATATTGAGACCGTGCGCTAGTTTTGGGGCGCACTAATGCCCAAAGAAACACGCGGAAAAATTCCGTTTATAGACACACTTAGCCTATAAACGGACACACTACGCCCTTGAAACTAAATTAGAAACGAATGGTGTTGGATGTATTTGGGTTGGTGTTTTTGTGAAGGAATTTTGCGCTCGAAAGAAAACGAAATCGTTTGAATCGGTTTTTCTTTCCCCAACAGCGACGCGATCTGTTTGAGTATCGAATCGCTGATTAGGATAACTGAAGGCGAAAAATTAACGGACGCGCCCGGCGAGCACGGAGCGGGGTTATTGCAATTTAACGCGCAGCAAAGTTGCGCCGCGCTGACGCTTTTCGCGCCGCAATCCTTAGTTTTCTTTTTGCAGCATTCCATCACCGACATCCCGTTTTCCGCGTTATTTGACAAAGACGGCGTTCCCGCCAACACGCCGGAGGCAAGCGCGAAAAACAGGAAAACGGATGTCAGACATTTTTTCATCTATAAAATAACCTACTAGAGTATACGTTTTAAAGTCAAGATTATTCCCTTCCTTTGATTCAAATGAGTCCGCCGCAGGTTGTTTATTAGTATATTCATTGCTCAAAACTCTAACTCTTCACGGCAAATTTCCGATAACAGCTTAAATTATTCATCGCTTGGAATTTCTCACAGTTGAGCATTCAACGAACATTGATACTTATATTCCTGCCAAACGAGCCAGACAATAAAAATATCAAAAAGCGTAAGCAGCAACAATTCAATGGAATGCGTGTTGATAAAGCGGTAAGTTTGATAAAAAATGAAAAGGCTGAGAAAGACGATTGCCGTCGGGTACGCCCAGAACTTTTTTCTCAGCAGTCCGGCAACCAGAAAAATTTTGATAATTCCGTGAAAAATGAGATAAATCGCGGCGAAGAGTTTTGTGTTTAGAGATAAATGATGAGCTGTTTGACTTAAATATGAAGCAAACCAATCTTTCGGGTCTTCCGATAATTCATGAGCGATTAGAAAAGCGACGATTCCGTTAAGAGATTGCGGCGAAATAAACAAAAACACGAAACCGCCGACAACTTCGAGTAATCCATCTACGCCTTTGATAATAATGCTCAAATCAAAAAGGCGGTGAATGTTTTTTTGTTTTATTTCCATTTCTAAAATTCAAAATCAACTGAAAATCGAAATTGTCGCGGCGCGTGAAACAGAATCAGCGTTTTGAATGTCGAAAGCGGCGCAATGTTTGAGCCGTAAAATTGATTGACGGCGGCGACGTTAGGTTTGTTAAATAAATTAAAAAACTCGAACGCGAAATCGAGCCGTTTGCCTTTTTCAAACGGAACGTATTTTACAACGCGCAAATCCGTGTCGAAAAATGCGGGCGCGTGAAGCGCGTTGCGCGGAAAGCCAAGCGGACGCGATGCGAGCGGAAAAGCAGAAATAAAGATGTCAGCCAATTTTTCATTGTCGCTCTCCCTATATTTAATTAATTCGAGCCGTGCCAAGAACTATATATTATATGGGTCTAGGGAAGTTTAGAGAGGATTTTCTCTCAATAACTTCAACAATTCAAGATACAAGTTCTTTGAACGATTATTAAAACGCCATTCGCACTCCTTCAAATGGAGATAGAAAGTTTCTTTTGAGACGCCATTGAATTTTTGCAAGCGTCTTTTGGCAAACGACCAGAAGCTTTCAATCCCGTTGATGTGCGAATCGCCAGCGACAAATTCATTCTTCGAGTGATTGACGCGATAATGTTTGTCAAAGCCTGTATCGACCAGTCCGTTGTAGCCGCGCCAGCCGTCCGAATGAATAATCGAGTCCAGTGAAACACGTCCGCGAATAACTGACTGCAGCGTTTTACGTTGCACATCGGGCACGATCTCGGTAAAGACAAAACCATTGCGTTTGTAAATACCGAAGACAATATGTTTGCCGAATGCGCCGCGACCGCGCTTGCCACGAACCCGGCGCGCACCGAAATAAGATTCGTCCACTTCGACTTCCGATGAACCGAAAGGCGAAGCCATCTGGCAAGCATTAAAGAGTCGAACACGAATTTTCAAAAAAATGGAGTTTGTTGTGCGTCGCGAAATGCCGCTCAAAACGGCGGTTTGCGAAGCACTCAAATCCATCGCAAAGTAACGAATGAGAAGCCGAAATCGTTTCTCTGCAATATGGGAACGCCGATAATAGCGGTTTAACCCAGACATATCAGAAGTTTAGCACTACCTTTTAGTCTCTAAACTTCCCTAGACCCTATTATATATATAGAAAACCTAATTTTTTATTACTAGATTGATAAGTTTTAAGAATTAAAAAAGTTTCGATTGTTTCGATTCTTAATTTATGCTGAAAACTGCTTTTTACGCATCGAAGTCGTATATCTCTGATTGTATCAATTTGCTTTGAGGTTGCCGCGCGAGTTTGATTTTAATCGTTAAATTGCTAAAGTTGCGCGAATCAAAAGCCAAAAAAGCGGGCGAAGACGATTGTAAAATCCGATATGTTCTCCGGCTTAGGAATGTTAATCTATAACGAAACGAAGTATGAAAGTTATTAAAATTATCACGGGAAAAGCGCGAATTTCTTCGGCGAAATTCGTCTCACGCGCTCGCGTATCAGTCTTTTCTCTCATAATTATTTTCAGTTTAATTACCGTTTCTTTGCCGTCAGTTTCGGCTCAGAACGCCGCGCCGTCGCCGACAAACATTCCCCAAAAACGCCTACGAATCGGACTCGTTTTGAGCGGCGGCGGCGCGCGCGGTTTCGCGCACATCGGCGTTTTGAAAGTTTTGGAAGCCAATCACATTCCGGTTGATTACATCGCGGGCGCGAGTATGGGCGCGCTCGTCGGCGCGTTGTATGCGACGGGCAGAACGCCCGCCGAGATGGAAAATCTGGTCGAAACGCTCGACTGGAACAAACTTCTGCGCGGGCGACCGGATTTTGACGATTTAACTTTTCGCCGCAAACAAGACCGCCGCAATTTGCCCGGCGCGATTACGCTCGGCGGCGTAAAAACGAATTTAAGATTGCCGAGCAGCTTAAATCCCGGACACGAAATCGGTCTGGTGCTGGACAATTTGATGCTGCCTTACGGCGACACGACGGATTTTGACAATTTGCCGATTCCGTTTCGCGCCGTGGCGACAGATTTGGTCAACGCCGAAACGGTCGTGCTGAAAAGCGGTTCGCTGGCGCAGGCTCTGCGGGCGACGATGGCGATTCCCGCTGTGTTCGCGCCGGTCGAATTAAACGGCAGAATCCTTGCGGACGGCGGAATTTTAAACAACATACCGACCGATGTCGCCAAAGAAATGGGCGCGGATATTATTTTGGTCGTCAACATCGAAACACAGCTCGGCGACCGTAACTCGCTTCAGGATTTAGTCGGCATTTTGGGGCAGACTTTTTACGTGGCGACGGTCGAAAATTCGCGTCGCAGTCTGCGGCAAGCCGATATTATCGTCGCGCCGGATTTGAAAGATTACGGCACATTCGATTTCGGCGCGGGCAAAGAAATCGTCCAACTCGGTTACGAAGGCGCACAGGCAAAAGTCAATTTATTGAAAAGTCTCGCGCTCAATGATGCGGATTGGAATGCTTACATTGCCGCGCGGACGGCGAAAATTCGCCCGAACGTCGCGCCCGTTCCCGAATTTCTGGCAATCGAAGGCACGAAAAACGCGAACGCTGAAAAGAGAATCGAAAATAAATTAGACGGCAAATACGAAAATAAACCGCTCGACCAAAAGGCTCTGGAAAATGATTTGACCGAACTGACGGGAACGGAAAGATTCGACAATTTGGGTTACGGCATCACGCGCCGCGCCGAGAAAACCGGTTTGCTCGTCCGCGTTTATGACCCGAAGGAGCGCACCGACCGGACATCGGTTCTCGAAGTCGGAGTCGGAGTCAACAACACCGAAAACGACGACGTGAATTTCAACGCCCGCGCCCGCCTGACGTTTTTCGATGTCGGCGGCGAAGGCAGCGAATGGCGCAACGATTTAAGCATCGGCTCGCGCACGTTTCTCGGAACGGAATTTTATCGCCCGTTCGGAACGAGCCGTTTTTTCGCCGCGCCGAACGCTTTTTACGAAGAACGCCGCGTTGATTTCTTCGCCGGCGGCGACCGTCTCGCCGAGTATTCGTTTCGGACGACGCAAGCCGGAATTGATGTCGGCTACACGGCGAGCCGCAACAGCGAAGTGCGTTTCGGTTATTCAATCGGACACCAGAAAGCCGCCCGGCGCATCGGCAATTCGCAGTTTTCAGATGTTGGCGGCAAAGTGAGTTTCGCTTCCCTCAGATGGAATTTCGATACCCGAAACAACGCTCAAATTCCGACGAGCGGCATCGAATTCAGAAATTCGCTTAATTATTATTTCGCCGCGCCGGGCGCGACCGTCGGCTTTCCGCAAGCCGAATCCGAAACGAGCGCGTTTCACCCGATTGACGGCAAATACACCGTTTTCGGACTCGGCGGCGCGGGAACGACCTTCGGCAAACGAGCGCCGCTTTTCCAACAATTCACGCTCGGCGGTCTGTTCAACGTCGGCGGCTACGGCAGCCGCGAGTTTCGCGCCAGCAATTACCTGCGCGGCGGCATCGGCGTTCTGCGCCAGACCTTTTCGGCTCCGGCTTATATCGGCGGAAAATTATATTTCGGCGGCTGGTATGAAGCCGGCAGCGCGTTTGAAAATCTCAATACGGCTCGTTACCGTCAAAGCGTTACCGGCGGCGCATTACTCGAAACGCGCATCGGTCCCGTTTTCCTGGGCGGCAGCCTTGCGAACGGCGGACGCGGAAAATTTTATTTTTCTTTAGGGCGCGTTTTTTGACGCGCGGTTTGGGAAACTTTCAAATCCATATCAAATCAATGAAGCGGTTTATCGTCGTGATGTCCTTCCGCCGTTTCTTTGCTCACTTTCGGCGCATCGCCGGATTTCTTTTCCGAATCGGATTCGTCTCGCTCGCGCGCGGTTCTGACGCTCTCTTTGCTCATCATTCCGGCTTTTGTTTGCCTTTTCGTATCGCTCTTTTTTCTGCCATATCTTTCTCCCGCAAATAAATTTAGTTTTGTAAAATCGCAAATTTTCTCTTTGTACCGACGCGCCTGTGCCGACTGCCAAGCAGAGTTTCACCGCAAGCCTCTTCAGCCGTCGGTGTTTTCAATTCGGACAAAATTTCAGAATTCTTTAGGCTTTACAGTAAACCGCGCGCCGCAGAATTGATAAGCGAACGGAATTTAAATAAATTGAAGACTGCCTTTCGACTTTTCAACAGCAATCGAAAAGACGGGCGAACTCAAAGTAGCCGATGAAATTGAACTTTTGAGCAGTCAGCCAAACTCGGCGAGCTTTGCGGAAATTATCCGAAAACAATTCAAACTTTAATCCGCGCTTAAAAATTATTTTTGAAAACCCATCCGCGCATTTCATTTGAGCGAGTATAACGGACTAATTTCGTCAGGCTCATTAAGCCTGAAATAGATAAAATTTCGGTATCGCCAAAACACATTGCTCAGCACGATTTTATAAAATTTTTGGATTAAAATAGCTTATGATAATTTAGTTTCTCGAAAGCTATTTACAAAAGAGAAGTCGGTATGATAGATTTCTATTAAAAATCTGTTTGGTCAGATTTTTTGAAATTAATACTACTCTCCGCTTCTTTCCTCGCTGATAATTTCAATCTAGAGTTTAAGTGTTAAATCCTCTCGCGCCGGGTTTCCCAATACGGGACGCAGTTCTTTGAAATATCTTTCTTCCAGAGTTTTCAAATCGAATGGCACAGTACTGGCTAGAAATTTCACGTCCTCGCGGTCACGAGGAATGTTGCGCTCGATTTTCGCCAGAGCTATGTCATAAGGGTCGAGAGCGAATAAGCGGAGATTTTGAAATTCTCCGGCGAAAATCTCCTGTAATCTGTCTTCGTAGTTTTCCGGTAATGTAGCAATGCCGACTCTATCGATATAAACGCCGTGCTTTTTATGAAGCATTGAACCCGTCCCGGCGATTTCGATTAGATTTCGGGTTTGAGTGTTTGGCGTGACCGAAACGACATCTACATGGGCGGTTGTTCGCGGCGCGTTGTAAAGAATTACGACGACGAAGCCGCCGAGAATTTCCAAGTGTGTTTCTTCGGCAAGCGTTTCGTCAATCGCCGCGAAAAAAGATTTCCAAGGCTCAGGAACTGTTTTCATATACAGGCAAGAATTTCGGACGCATAAACAAAAGAATTTTGAAACGAGAGCTTTAAAAGACGAGATGCTCCGCCGATAAATTTGATAAAACGCGCCAATGGCGGGCATCGCGCGAACGGTTTTTTTTCAGCCAGACTTTTTCCGTTTCGGTTAGTGATTGGCGGTTGAAAGCGTCTTCGCGCAGCAATTTCGATTCGTCAAGCGTCGCAAGTAATTCTTTGAAAATTTCTTTTTTTTTCGCGTCCGATTTCGTTTCCGCCGCGCAGCGAGCCAGACTCAAAAGAAAACCGAGCCGGTTCTGGGCATCGTGCAATTTGGCATGGCGGAAAATTTTTGACCAATCCATATCCGCGAAATTATACGCGAGCCACAGCAGAGCTTCGACCGTGCGGCTGTCAATATCGCCGGTTTTCAAAGCCTGGATTAAGACTTCGGCGGGATTGATTTTTTCTGTTTTTTTGAGATGAGAAAACTTTGGATAACCCAGACTCGCCAACTGCGATGCCAGCAAATCGCCGGCTTTAGCTTTTTTCCCGGCGGCATCGGACGATTCTTTAATCGGCAGAGCGGTCGGCGGCAAATTAAAAACGCGAACGGCGCGGCGGGCGAGCTTTTCCGTAAGGGGACGCTTGCCTGCTTCGATTAAAGAGAGATACGGCTGCGACACCTTTAATTTGGCTGCCGCGACCGTTTGTTCCCAGTTGCGGGAAAGTCTTTCCCGCAGGATTTTTTCGCCGTTCATATGACACACAAAGTAATATAATCAGTATTACAAAATTTGTAATACAAGATTTATTTTACGATTAAAATTTTGAATTTGTAAAGAAAATGAGAGACGAAAGATTGATATTAAAATCGAAATTAAACGCGCAAGAGCGCAGAATTATCGCAATGGTGATTGACGGTCTGCCGTCTGAAAATTCGCGCCGTGCCTACGAGCGAGCCTTAAAAGAGTTTTTTATTTGGCACGCATCGGAAAACCGACCGGAACTAAATAAAGCTCTGATAAACAGGTATGTGAAATCTCTGCGCGAGCAAAAACTATCCTCGTCAACCATCAATCAGAAACTTTCCGCCATCAGAAAACTCGCCACCGAAGCCGAAGACAATAATTTGATTGATTCGCGTCTGGCGAACGGCATTCGAGCAGTCCGTGGCGTGCCGTTTCGCGGTCGGCGCACCGGAAATTGGCTGACCAAAGAAGACGCGCAGGCGTGGCTCGACGCGCCGGACGTAAAAACATTAAAAGGCGTGCGCGACCGCGCTCTGCTGGCAATTTTAATCGGTTGCGGTTTGCGCCGCGCCGAAGCCGCGATTTTATCGTTTCACCATATTGAACAACGCGAAGGTCGCTGGGCGATAGTTGATATTGTCGGAAAGCGCGATAAGATGCGAACCGTTCCGATGCCTTCGTGGGCGAAAGCTTGCGTGGACTCATGGAAAACAGTCGCTCATTTAGAAGAGGGTTTTATTTTTCGGCGTGTTAATAAAGGCGGCAATTTAATGGGCGAATCTATCACGCCGCAGGCAGTCAGGGATATTGTCAACGGCTATGCCCAAAAGTTAGAAAATCAAGGAATCGCGCCGCACGATTTGAGAAGAACATTTGCCAAACTCGCTCATAAAGGCGGCTCGCCGATTGACCAGATTCAACTGTCTTTGGGACACGATTCGATTCAAACGACCGAGAAATATCTCGGCGTCGAGCAGGATCTAACCGACGCGCCGTGCGACCATCTCGGACTTAAATTAAAATAAAATACTGTCGGCTGCAAATACTCGTGTTTGATAAATGATTCGGAAAGCTGCTTTTAACAAATTCTTGGAAGCTGCTCACCGAGCTGTAAGTCAACGACGCGCGTGCCGCCGATGCCGGTTTTGGCGACAACCATTCCGGCGTGTTCGCCGACGACTTCGCCGATGATTGGTGCTTTTTTCCCAAATTCATTTAAGCGCATCTTTTCAAGCATTTCGTTTGCATATTGACGCGGCAGAATCGCTACGAGTTTGCCTTCGTTGGCGACGTAGAGCGGGTCGAGTCCGAGCATTTCGCAAGCCGAACGCGCTCCGCCGCCCTGTATTGCACTTGTTTCAACGACTAAAACTGAAATTACCTGCTCGGCTGAACAAATTGCTGCTGCCAGTCTGTTCAGATTAGAACCGGCTACAATCGCCACCTACTTATAATTTTTCACTTGAAACCCGCGTTCAGCAGTCTACTATTTTTCGGACAATAAACCTACAGTCATGTTATCGCCCGCATCCGGTTTTTTTGAGCAAACGGGCGGGAGATTAGCTGTGTAATGACACAAAATTTAAGTTTTAAGTTTCGCCTGCTCCAAACCAAAATTGCCATTGCCCGTAGTGATAAAACAGAAAGACTATATGGGGAAAATCGGCGCGTTCAATCATGCATTTGTTTAAATTTTACTGTTCCGTTTTCCTCTATAGCCGGTTGAAATTTTCTGCTGACAGAGAATCTTGCAGAACACAAAGAATACTTCCCTGCCGCGTCATTTTTACTCTGACTGGTTTATCTACTATCACTTCAAATTTTTAGCACGAAACTTTCACTTGCGTTTATTTGCCTTGGTCGCCGGAAAAGTCTTCGGTCATACGATTGATTCGAGATACGGGCGCATCCCGTTCGACATTCGGCAGATTTTGGCGTAATGCCAGAGTTCGTCAGCGGTCGCTTTTTTCTGCCGCCAGGCGTCGCGCAACGCTTCGATGGCGACATCGAGACCGATTTTGTTGCGATATTTGAAACAATCGGCGATTGTCTTAGCCGGATTTTAAACGCGCAGTTCAACCCCTTTTATGCGGTGCGTTTCGATGCCTTTACAGAACGCCGCGCCCGAAAAACGAAAGACGTTAAGCGGCAGCGTGCCGATGTTTGGTTTTCTCGAAGTTCCCTCTGATTGCCAGCCAGATTTCAACCGGATTCTGCGTCGTCAATTTGTGAAAGCGCAGAGCCGAGAGCAAACACAACACGCCTTTCGGGACGAGCCGCGCCGTTTCCAACAAACTCCGCCATTCATCAAAATTCCCTCCTGCGGGGGCGTAAAGCCCGCGCCCGACTCGGATAAGTTCCCCGTTAGCGACCAGTTTTGAAAGATAAACGCGCTCTTTTTATATCTTCAAAATCTTTCGGTCGTGTCAAATTTCCCTTTTTCGCTTTTCTTAACAAATTTTCTTTTGTAGAGCTATTCCGCATCGCGGATTTATTTTACAAAATATCAATACATATTTAAAAGTATTAACATTTCGTAAATCTAATTTTGTAAATAAATTCACCTGATTACGACCTGCAAAAAATCCAAAACTAAAATTTTGCAAAAGAACCATCTTCGTGTTAAAAATAATACTGTTTTAACGATATATAATGTTTATTCGCTATAAACCGTATATACCGAATAAACGATTTATATTATACAAACGATTTATACTATACAAACAGTATGATAGCGAAAATTATCACCGTCTGCAATCAAAAAGGCGGTTCCGGGAAAACGACTTTGAGTATGCAGCTTGCGGGGACGCTCGCCGGAAGACGAAAAAAGGTTTTAGTTATTGACGCTGACCCGCAAGGCACGGCGACGCGCTGGGCGGCATCGGCTGATGACGAAAAACCTTTTCCTGCTTCGGTGGTCGGTTTGAGCGCGGCGAAAGAAAAGGTTCATCGAGAGGTGAAAAAATTCGTCGAAAATTATGATTTTATAATTATAGATTGCCCACCGGCAGCCGATTCGCCCGTTCCGCAAAGCGCGTTGCTGATTGCTGATCTGGCGCTTGTTCCAATTATTCCTTCGCCGCTTGATTTATGGGCTTCGGTCGGGATTCGCTCGGTCATCGAAAATGTCGGTGACATCAACGAAACTCTCAAGGCGCGTTTGGTCGTTAATCAATGCCAGCCGAAAACGAATTTGGCGAAAGAAGCGTTAGAAGTGCTGCCGGAATTTGGCATACCTGTTTGCAAAAACTATCTACGGCAGAGAACCGCCTACCGACAATCGGCGGTTTTCGGACAGACGGTGCAGGATTTCGGCTCGAAAGCTGGGGACGCGATTACGGAGATAGAGGCTTTAACCGATGAAATTCTTTCTGTTTTGAAAAACAAAAAATAATAAGTAGAGGTTTTAGAATGAAAAGAGATATGAAATCAG
Source organism: Acidobacteriota bacterium (assembly GCA_030948995.1). GTDB lineage: Bacteria > Acidobacteriota > Blastocatellia > Pyrinomonadales > Pyrinomonadaceae. The sequence goes on along the minus strand of JALYZF010000063.1, from coordinate 3,020 downwards.
CCCTGAAAGGCTCTTTGTTAATGGAAGAGCAAACCGTCAAAGACCGTTTTGAAAAAGCGGAAACGTTGCTCGGTGAAAAGAGTGTGGCAGACGTTTCTAAAAAGGGAAATGAAAAGCGAAGGGAAGAGCAGATAAAAGTCGTGCGCGACAGCTTTACAATGCCGCAGACGGATTACGAGCTAATTACGCTGCTCAAAAAGCGCGCTCTTCAAGCGGGCAGTGAAACAAACAAAAGCGAAGTTCTGCGCGCCGGACTATTAGCGCTCAATCAAATGTCCGACACGGAATTTTTGGACAAAATTTCGATTGTCGAAAAAATCAAAACGGGAAGACCGAAGCAGTAATACGATATAAACAATATATACGGTATAAATAAATTTATCGTATTAACCGTTTATACGGTATTATTGTTTTTGCGGTTTTTTACAATGATAAGTCGTTTCAATTAGTTCACAGAAATAAAATAGCGTCCGATAATCATTCTAATAAAATTAAATCGGATTGAGATTAGATTATGGCTGAAAAATTTAAAAACCCGCCCGGCAAGAAAAAGGAAACTAAACAAAACGTCGAGAAGAAAATTCCAGCGAGCGGGGCGTTAAAGAAAATTGACGAATACGAACAAAGCAAACCTGTTCAGTTAAGTTTGTTTGAAATGCTTTCGCCGAAAGATCGTGAATTTTCAAACACCATTGAGTTATACGATTTCATTCCGAAATACTTTTGGGGAAAGTCCCAGAGAATCAACGGAAAATTTCTCGAACAGCTCGAACGGGAATTTGAATGCCGCACTGTCCGTTATAAGGTCAAGATTGACCCGGCAAAAATCAGCGACCGCGACGGCGTAACGCGTGATTACTATCCATCAAAAAGGGAAGAGTTGGTCGAAGACGCGCTGCGAAAGTTCGCCTGCGAAGGTCAAGGGCTTTTTCTCGACGATCAGGCAGGCGTAACTTTTACGCTTTATCAAATTCAGCAGGAACTTAAACGACTCGGACACACATACAGCATCCGTGAAATTAAAGACTCGTTATTAATCTGCGCGAAAACCAATATCACGGTCAGCACCGAAGACGGTAACGCGGTTTTGGTGTCGAGCCTGTTTGAAACGCTCGGCTTGCAAACGCGCGAAGATTGGCAGGGACAGGGCGAAAAAACCAAGGCATTCGTTCGATTCAATAGCCTCGTCACGCAGAGCATCAAGCAGCAGACTTTCCGCCAGTTAAACTACGACAAAGCAATGTCATACAAATCCGTCATCGCCCGCCAGCTTCATAAACGGATGGCGCACCATTACCCGCAGGCGAGTTTCAACAACCCGTATCATTTCCTGCTTTCAACGATTATCCGCGACTTCGGACTTACCGAATATGCCCAAATGCGCGACAACTTACGCGACGTGCAGGCAGGCTTAGAAGAAATGAAGGAAAAGGAAATAATTATGTCCTACCAAATTCATAAAACATTAGATAATAAGCGGCGCAATAAACTAATTGACGCCAAATTCACGCTGACACCCGACGCTCGTTTTATCAGCGAAATCATCTCAGCCAATAAAAGACAAATGGACTTAAAAACACTCCCGGAATAAATTCGTCGAATATAGAGGTTTGACTATGACTTCACCGTTTTGCCTGTGGAAAACTTTTTACAAATATAGAGGTTTGACTATGACTAAACAGCCAAAATATAGAGGTTTGACTATGAGAAATATAGAGGTTTGACTATGACTTGCGAAAAAGACGCGATTTTAAAGGCTGAAAAACAAGTTTTCCACAGGCAAATATAGAGGTTTGACTATGAGAATATAGAGGTCTGACTCGCGTTTCGTCGTCAAATATAGAGGTTTGACTATGACTTCGCCTCAGAATATAGAGGTTTGACTATGACTTCATCGAGGAAACACTCCAAATATAGAGGTTTGACTATGACTTGCTTGAGCCTAAGCTGCTGCAAATAGAAAGGTTACAAACTTTTTTCGCGGCTTAATCTTTTAATCTTTATTTTAATCTAATAAGATTTAATCTTGTCCCTTGTTATCGGACGCAACTGTTTTGCTCGAAATTCGACAGACGTAAAAACGGAAGTTTTGGAAGGCAAATTAACCCAAAATTGCACACGTAATAGAATTTTGTTCATATCAAAAGCACAAATCATTTCAGAGAATACAGGAGAAAACCCACTTCGAGACAATCAAGCGAAAAACCGGCGAAGCAACGCATTTCTATTTGCCGCAAAAAGTAATTTTATAGGAGCGCTGCAAATGAAACGATTAAAAAATAAGGGTCAAGACTAGATAAGAACTAAGATAGAATAGTTAAATCTAGCGATGACAGTTACTTATAAGCGGTTTGTTCGCGCTCGAATTTCTAAAGCTAAATCCCGTCAAATTCTACGCTCTTTTGCGCTAGATTTGACGGCGACTCAAATCGCTGTCTTGACAAACTTGAACCGTAATACGGTTAATCGTTATTTGACACTAATCCGCCAATCGGTCGCCGGGTTTTGCGAACACGAATCGCCTTTCGCAGGTGAAATCGAACTGGACGAGTCCTACTTCGGTTCACGTTATGTCAGAGGCAAACGCGGTCGCGGAGCGTTAGGCAAAACCATCGTCTTTGGAATCTATAAACGAAACGGCAAAGTTTATACCGAGATTGTTCCCGATGTTCGCAAAGATACGTTAATGCAAATAGTTAAAGGCAAAGTAAGCCTCCACAGCGTGATTCATACAGACGGTTTCCGCTCGTATGATTCAATCGTGCATCTCGGCTATCAAAAGCATTATCGAATTCTTCATTCCGATGACAAATTCGCTGAAGGAACCAATCACATCAACGGTATTGAAGGCTTCTGGGGATACGCCAAAGTCCGATTGGTTAAGTTTCGCGGATTGTCAAAAAACACTTTTTATTTACATTTGAAAGAGTGTGAGTTTCGCTTCAATTATAGAAATGAAAATCTCTACTCTTTACTTTTGAAAATTACTAAAGATAACATCGTTATCTAGTCTTGACCCT
>JALYZF010000055.1 GCA_030948995.1 Acidobacteriota bacterium | reverse complement strand
GACAAGCCGTTGAAAAAACATTACATCATAGTCGCTGAAACCGACGGAAGCGGCGAGCGAATCGTCGCCACGCGCGACCTGCCGGAATTTTTTGAGCTTTGGGGACCCGCGCCCGCATGGTCGCCGGACGGCGAACATTTGACGGTTGACGCGGGAAGTTCCGGCGATGATAAAAGTCATTTAATTGAAATCAGCTTGCAAACGGGCGCGGAACGCGAACTCAAAACGCAAATCGCTTGGCGTTACATCGAGCGATTAGCTTGGGCGAACGAGAATGAATTGATAGTCAACGCGGAGGAAAAAGCCGGAGATAAACAACAGCTTTGGAGCGTCCGGTTTCCCGCAGGCGAAGCGACGCGCATTACCAACGACCTGAACGACTACAACGGTTTTAATTTGACAAAGGACGCGAGCAAAATCGTCGCCGAGCAAACAATTCAAGATTTTCATTTGTGGCTTTTTGATAACGAAACAAAAACGGCGCGACAAATAACTTTCGGCGAAAACCACTCGGACGGAACTATCGGTTTGGCATTTGCGCCCGACAACCGAATCGTTTTTACGGCGCAGGACAAAAACGAATACGATATTTTTTCAGCCGATATGAACGGCGGCGACATCAGGCAATTGACGAAACACGCCGGACGCGAAAACCTTCACGCCGTCGTTTCGCCCGACAATCGTTTTATTGCTTTTGGGTCTGACCCAACGGATAAAAGAGGTAAAAGGCGTTTGTGGCTAATGAACACGGACGGCACGCAGCCTCGTCAACTGACTCCGACGACGAATGATGAAAAAATTGGCGAAGACGAGCCTTATTTTTCTCCCGACGGAAAGTGGATTTATTACACGCGCGTGGGAGGCGAGCGCAATAGAATTTGGAAAATCTCTGTTGACGGAGGCGAACCCATCGAAGCCCTTCATTCAGACAGAGATTTTTCTTTACCTGCCGTTTCGCCCGACGGCAAATCTCTGGCGCACACGGTCTTTGACGACAAATCCGCGTCGCCGTGGTCAATCGGCGTCAGCTCGCTCGAAAACGGGACGGAAAAGATTTTTAATTTTCCGGCTTATCGCGGTCTGACGCGCTGGACGCCGGATTCAAATTCGCTCGTTTCTATTAATCGCGAATCAGAAGTCAACGACCTCTGGCAAACAAACATTGCGACGGGCGAGAGAAAACAAATCACAAATTTTAACGCCGAAAGAATCGAGCGTTTCGACATCTCGCGCGACGGCAGATTTTTCGTCGTCTCGCGCGGCAATGAATTTTACGACGCCGTTTTGATTGAAAGATAATTTCGGCGAAAGTGTTTCAATATAAAAATATAAAAAGGCTCTACTTAATCAAGCAGAGCCTTTTCCTCAGTTTCAAGCAACCATTTAATTTTAGGAAGCCGAAGCGCCTTTTCGCAAAGTTTCGAGCCGCTCGACGACGTTTCGATAATCGACATCTTCGCCGTAAAGTTTTTCAAAGTATTCGATTGATTTTTCCGCGTCGCCCGCCAGTTCGTAAGCGTTGGCGATTTCATAATACAAGGCTTGTTTTTCCTCGTTCTCCAAATCGGGAGTTTCCAATCCGCGTTTGAACCAGACGACCGCCAAATTCGGCATTTGTTTTTCCAGAAAGCAATGCCCGATTAGATTGGCGCACTGGAAAAATCTGCGCGTTCCGTCGTCGGCTTTAATTAAAGTCAATGCGTCCTGAAATTCGCGGATTGAATCTTCCAATAATCCCATTTCTCTATACGCGATGGCTGTATGATAATGCGTGTCATAATCGCCTGCGTCCGCTTTGGCTTCATCCGCGTCAAACTGGTCTTTTAATTCATCAAGCGTTTCAAAAGCCTTGGCGCTCGATATTTCCGGCTCGCTGATGCGTCCGGCGCTGCCGTTGCTTTTCGCTTGTTTGATTTCGTCGCCTGTAGAAGCAGGTACAGGTTCACCGATTTGCAAACGCAGTTTTTCGATTTCTTCGCGTTTGCCGAATTCTTCTTCGAGCGCGAGCAGAGTTTTTTCAGCCAGATCTTTGTAGCCTTGCGCGATGTAAAACTCGACGCTCTCAATTTCCTTCTGTAGTTTTATTTCGTCGGCGAGGTTGCTACCGCCATTTAATTTTTCCGCGTTCAGTTCGTCCGCCGTCTCTTCACTCGATTCATTCGACAGAACATTTCCTTCGTAGAAATCAAATCCTTTGGCGCTTCCCGAAGAACCGTTTTGGCTTGTGTCTTCCTTTTGATAAACAAAAGAATCTGCGTTTTCGATAAAATCTACTTCGCCGTAACCGTGTGAAGATTGTCCGTTTTGCGCCGCATCTTGTTCAGCATCCGAAGCGGTAAAATTTTCAAATTCAGGAACGGCGGTTAATTTTTTCTTCGCCGCCGATTTTCCTTTGACGACGGGAACGACATCTTCAAACCCGTTTGAAACGTTTATTTCCTGAAGACGTTTGGCGTAGCTGCTTTCCTGCGGGGCAATCATTATAAGCTGCGAAAGAGCTTGTCTTTCTTCTTCAACCGCGTCCGCAGCGCGCGCGGCTTCGGCTAATCTTTCAAGCGACCCTTTAAGCTCGATTTCATCGCGCTGCCAAGTGTAATAGCGAACGAGAAGCTGTAGAGCATCGAGTTGTTCCGGGTTTTGCGCTAAAATTTCGTTTGTCCATTTGAGGAATTCTTCGGCTTGCCCGCCGACCAGCAAGTGTTCTGACGATAGCGAAAGAATCCGCGCGGCTGCGTTTAAATCGTTATTTTTTAGATAAACTTTGACAATCTCTAAAAACTTCGGATAATTTGCCGGCTCTTGCTCGACGAGTTTTACGACGGTGCGCTCGGCTTCCGCCGGATTGTTCATATCAATGTAGCAATCAACTAAAAGATACAAAATATCGCGATTAAACGGTTGCTCGGCAAGAATATTTTCCAGAGTTTTCGCTGCTTCGTCGGCATAACCCATACCGATTTGCGCTTTGACCAAACCGTTTAGAGCGCGCAGATAATTCTTTTTAACTTCAAGCGATTTTGTAAACGCCGATAAAGCCGTCTCGTATTTTTTCTGCGCGAGAAATCTCAAACCGGCTTCGGTAAACGCTTCCGCTGCTTCGTCCGTTTGGTCTTCCTGCGCGCAGACATCGGCAATCTTTAAATAAATTTCCGTATTGTTCGGGTCAAGCTGTGCAATTTGTTTCCAGACGGACAAGGCTTCGAGTTTCTGTCCCTTTCGCTGATAGTTTTCGGCAATTGTCGTATAATGCGCCCGCGCTTCGGCGATAGAACCTTTCATTTGATAAAGCTGCGCCAGCTTTTCAGAAACTTCAATCGAATTCGGCTCGATGCGAGCAATTTTGTTGTAAACGGCGATGGCTTTCTGGGCAAATCCCTGTTTATGATAATGCCCTGCAACTTGCATATAGCAGGCGACGGCTTCTTGTTTTTCGGAGTTTTTGACGTGCAAATCGCCTAGGATATTCAGCGTGCTGAAATCTTTCGCGTCGTTTTCGACTATTCGTTTGTATTCGCTGATTGCCGCGCGTATTTTGCCCTGCGACAAAAACCGCTCGGCATTTCGCATCACTTTTATTTTATCGAAACTCATTGTGAATAAAATGCCCTTTGGGTGTCCGAATCTGTATATTAGAAATTTTGGAAGTAAAACGCAGGCAAGGCTTGCAGCGCGGCAGATTAAATTTCCGACTTAATCTCCAAATCTAAGCTAACACGATTGTTGAAAATGTGTCAACGAATTTTAACCGATTTTACCATTTTTTTGCCTTTGATTTTTCCCTGCGGTTTTTTTAGTCTTAGATTTGTCGTCGTCGTCGAGACGGCAACCTATTTTTATGCAAGCATTAATTTTAGCTGGTGGAAAAGGAACGCGCCTGCGACCGCTCACGATGTATACGCCGAAGCCGATTGTTCCCGTTCTAAACCGTCCGTTTCTGCTTTACCAAATCGAAATTCTGCAGCGCGCCGGAATTACCGACATAACGCTTTCTTTAAGCTATCAGCCGGATAAAATCGAAGACCTGCTCGACGACGGTTCTGAATACGGCGTAAACCTGCGCTATATAACCGAACCAAGTCCGCTTGGGACAGGAGGCGCGTATAAATTTGCGGAGAATTTAATCGGTGAGACGACGGTTGTTTTCAACGGCGATATTTTAACGGATTTGGACGTTTCAGAAATCATCGAGTTTCACCGCAAGAAACAAGCCGAAGCGACAATCGTTTTGACGCCGGTCGAAAATCCGGCAGCTTACGGCTTGGTTGAAAGCGACGGAGAAAATCGCGTTTTGCAGTTCCGCGAAAAGCCGAACGCAGAAGTGATTGCCAATCTTTCAACGAAAAACATCAACGCGGGAATTTACGTTTTAGAGCCGAGCGTTTTGGATTTGATTAATGAGGGCGAAAACTGCTCGTTTGAATATAATGTTTTTCCAGATTTATTGAGACTCGAAAGACCGTTTTACGCCTGCGTTTTACGCGAAAATTACTGGCGCGACATCGGCACGCCGGAAAGTTATCTGCGCGCGCACCGCGATTTTTTGAGCGGAAAAATCAAAGGCTTTGAAATCGAGAAAACTGCCAAATCCCAGATTGCAACCGCCGCCGTTGTCGATAAAAATTCGATTATCGGAGCTGGCTGCACAATTAAACCAAATGCGCGCGTTATCAATTCCGTCATCGGCGAAGGCGTTCACATCGAAGAAAAAGCCGTCGTTGAAAATTCCGTCGTCTGGTCGCACGCGCATATCTCCAGCGCGGCGCACGTCGACGGCGCAATAATCGGACGAAGCTGTCATATCGGCAGAAACGTCGTCGTCAAAAGCGGCGCGGTTTTGGGCGATAAAACCGCGCTGACCGATTACACTAGAATTTAATGCAAAATGGAAATTACTTTGGTAATTTACAAACATATTTTCCGTTTTCGTTTTCCATTTTCCATTACTTTTTATGCCTGAATTGCCAGAAGTCGACCTA
>JALYZF010000267.1 GCA_030948995.1 Acidobacteriota bacterium | reverse complement strand
GTCATCACCATCATTCGGGTCATATAAGCGGCGGTCAAAACTGCCGTTACAATACCGACAATCCACAAAATCGTATTCCAATACGGCGGCAGATTCACGGCGGCGAATGTTTTATAAAGAATTTCGTCTTTCGAGAAAAATCCCGCGAAAATCGGTATGCCGGAAATTGCCAGCCAACCGGTAATCATTGTGGCAAACGTAATCGGCATATATTTTTTCAAATTGCCCATTCGCCGCATATCCTGTTCGTGGTGCATTCCGTGAATGACCGAACCCGAACCTAAAAACAACAGAGCTTTGAAAAAAGCGTGCGTCATAACGTGAAAAATCGCCGCGCCGAACGCGCCGACGCCGCACGCCAGAAACATATAACCTAATTGCGAAACCGTGGAATAAGCGAGAACTTTTTTAATATCGTTCTGCGCCAAACCGATTGTTGCGGCAAAAATCGCCGTCGCGCCGCCGATAATGGCGACGATAAACATCGCTGTCGGCGCATTTTGATAAATCGCGTTGCAGCGCACGACCATATAAACGCCCGCCGTAACCATCGTCGCCGCGTGAATCAGCGCGGAAACCGGAGTCGGACCAGCCATTGCGTCGGGCAGCCACGTAAACAGCGGAATCTGCGCCGATTTTCCGGTCGCGCCGATAAACAGCAGAACTGCAATCGTCGTAATTCCGCCCGCCACAATTGCGCCCGCCGTGAACGGCTCCTGCGCCATTTGTCCGAGCAAAGTCAGCGAACTTTGAACAGGCGTTCCGTCCACAACCTTATCGTAAAACGAAATCGAGCCGGTCAGCGTGTAAATCAGGAACATTCCCATTAGGACGCCCCAATCGCCGATGCGGTTCATCACAAACGCCTTTTTCGCCGCGCGTCTGGCTTCGTCGCGTTTGATGTAATAACCGATGAGCAGATATGAACACAGCCCAACGCCTTCCCAGCCGACAAACATCAGCAGAAAATTATCCGCCAAAATCAGCGTCAGCATCGAGAACATAAACAGATTTAAATACGCGAAAAAGCGATAAAAACCTTTATCGCCGTGCATATAACCCGTCGCAAAAATGTGAATCAGAAGTCCGACGAATGTGATAAAACAAACGTAAATGCCCGAAAGATGGTCAATGCCCAAACCGAAATCGGCGCGAAAATTTCCAACCTGAATCCAAGTCCAAAGCTGGTCGAGAACCGGCTTGTCGGCAAAAAGCGCGCCTGCGTGCGGCGTTCCGATGCCGAACGAAATCATAAACGCGACAACAGCCGAAATGCCGATTGTCGTGCAGGCAACCGCGCCGCTAAAAAGCTCGCTGTTCATTTTCTTTCCGAACAGCCAATTGATAACCGCGCCGAGAAGCGGGGCGAAGATTATTAGACTCAAAAAATTGTTTTCGGTCATTGTTCTAAAAAATTAATGTTTCTAAATAGCTTTGACAAATTCGTCAATCGTCAAATTTGCGGCGCGTATCAAACTTCGCAAAGTTCCTTTTGCAACTTCTTTATGGTTTGGAACTGACAGCGAAACTATTTCGCCGTCTTTTGTCAAAACGATATGACTGCCGCTTTGACGGGAGAATTCCCAACCGAGATTTTCAAACGCTTTGACAACTTCCTTACCGCTCAAATTCGGCAACTGCGCCATTACGCCGCCACCTCGACCTGACGGGTTTCAACCGTCAACGGCAAACCTTTTTCGGCGCGAACTTCAAGACAAACTTTAATTGCGTCTTTAATATTTTCAATCGCCTCGTCTTTCGTCGCGCCCTGACTGACGCAGCCCGGAATCGAAGGACATTCCGTAATCCAAACACCGTCTTCATCGCGCTCGATTGTTACATTAAAAATCATATACTTTTCAATCCATTACAAAAATGAGAACTGACAATAGCACCAAGAAGCGGGGCAAAAATTATTAGACTTAAAAAATTGTTTTCAGTCATTTTATAAATTTAAATTCAATACGCTATAAACTTTCCGTTGCGATAGTAATGAATTCCGCCAACATCAGATTCGCAGTGATAATCGCTTGGAGCATCGTATCTAAGGCGAAAACTTTTACCTTCATATTCAAACACTTCGCCTTTCTTCCAAATGTCTAAACTAGAATATTTGACTTCTTGCGCGTCGGTGTTGTGCAAAACAAATGCCTTATAACTTTGATTCTGCGCGAGAAACGCGAATATAAAACCTTTCTTTGCGCGTGTAATTTTAACGGCATAGTCAAGTTTTTTATCGCCATTAAAATTGCCTGTTACGACCGCTTTGCTGTCAGAACCGCCGCATTCGTCTTTTGTTAATTTCCAACCTTTGTAATTTCTATCAAGATAGCTTTTTATTTTTGTCGGTAAAGTTTGAGCGAAACCTAATTGTGCTAAAAAAACAACGAGAAAAAAACTTATTGAAATTGATTTAGCTTTCATAGATTTTGTTTAGAAAATCAAATCCTCGTCTTCATCTTCAAACTGAAAATCCTGACTCGAAATCTCCGTCTAAGTTTCCAAAACCGTTTCTAACTTTGTTCAAACGCTCGCAGAAAATCTTCCCGCGAAATTCCCGCCTGCGTGCAAATCGTCCGCAGCGTCGAGCCTTTAATCTGCGAATGATTCGGCATTGTCAAAGGCGTTCGTGTTCCGTCCGCGTTTTCCCGACTCATCGCAATATGTTCGCGTTCGCGGACAATTTGAAAACCGAGCGATTCGAGCGTTTTGACGACTCGTTTCTTCGGCGCCTCAACTGGAAATTTTATCATTACGCCGCAACCCGCGTTTCGGCGACGAACGCTTCCAAAACGGGCGAATCATTTTCAAATGCTTCATCGCCGAATGTTTCGATATGAAAACGGATTGCCGAATTTACATCTGCTAACGCTTCTTCATAACTATCGCCTTCGCCGACAACGACGCCTTTCAAGCCGAGCGGATACGCGACAAATCCGTCTGCGTGTTTTTCGATAATGATTTTGAAATCGTTCATTTAATTTTTCAAAATGCTCGCGTCGTCAACGTCAACCGAAATGCGGTTGCGGAAAAACGCGATGATGATTCCAAGCCCGACTGCCGCTTCCGCCGCCGCGACCGACATTACCATAAAGACGAAAAGCTGTCCGGTTACGTCGCCGTAATAGCGCGAAAAGGCGACGAATGTTAAATTCACCGCGTTGAGCATTAGCTCGATGCACATAAACATTCCGATGGCGTTGCGTTTGAAAATCACGCCCGTCGCGCCGATGGTAAATAAAATTCCTGAAAGTGCTAAATATGTTGCTAAACTCGGTTCCATAAATTTGAGTTCAAAGTTTAAAGTCCAATGTTCAAGGTTCGTTTAAGGAACAAAAGTAAAATTTATAATCTGATTCGGTTTTCGTCTTCTAGTTCGCCTTCACCGCGTCGTTCTAATTCATTATCAACGACGAGTTTGAGTTCGGGTTGTTCCAGACGACGCGCCAGCATTACCGAGCCGACAACCGCCATCAGCAGCAAGATTCCGACAATCTCGACTGGCAGAAGATACTGCGTATACATTCCCGTTCCGATGCTCAAAGTTTTTCCGACCGTTTCGTCGATTTTGATATATTGATTCGGCTTTCGGCTGACGGCATAAAAAATAAAAAACGTCTGCGCCAGCAGAATTAAGCCTAAACCCGCGCCGACGGCGTATAAATGTTTTAAGCGACCGATGGTTTTATCTTCGTCAAGATTAAGCAGCATAATGACGAAAACGACCAGCACCATAATCGCGCCCGCGTAAATCAAAATCTGCACGGCGGCGATAAACGGCGCGGCGAGCATAACATAAATGCAAGCCAACGAAATCAAAACGCCGACAAGAGAAATCGCGCTGTAGAGCGGATTTTTGTGATAAACGAGCGAAATCGCGCACGCGATGGCGAGTCCGGCGAAAAGAAAAAATAAAGCGGAAGTGATCATTATCTGTTACCAATTTGTGTAGGTATTTACATACCAAACGACAATAATTGTTAAAAGCACATTTCCAAGCGCAACCGGCAAAAGAAATTTCCAGCCGAAATTCATCAATTGGTCAAAGCGAAAACGCGGCAGCGTTCCGCGCACCCAAATGTAGAAAAATAAAAAACAACAAATCTTAAATATAAAAATCCCAACGCTCAAAAGCGCGTAACCTATTGAGCCAACTATAAACCAAGAAATCCCATAATTACTCGCAAGCCAAAATCCTATTCGCCCTAAAAATGGAAAATGCCAGCCGCCAAGAAACAGCGTCGCGCACATCACCGAGACGGTGAACATATTGACGTATTCGCCCATAAAAAACAGGGCAAATTTCAAAGCCGAATACTCGGTGTGAAAACCGGCGACAAGCTCGGTTTCGGCTTCGGGCAAATCGAACGGAACGCGGTTCGTTTCCGCAAATGCGGCGATTAAAAAAACGATGAAACCGATAAACTGCGGAATGATGAACCACTTGAACGGCGAATGGATTTGCGCGTAAATGATGCCGTTCAAATCAAGCGTTCCGGCAAGCATCACGACGCCGATGATTGACGCGCCCATTGCCAACTCATAGGAAATCATCTGCGCCGACGACCGCAATCCGCCCATCAAACTGTATTTACTATTTGACGACCAACCGGCGAGCGCAATGCCGTAAACGCCGACCGATGTGATTCCCAAGACAAACAAAACGCCGACATCAATCTGTCCAATCGTTAAAGGAATTGACTTGATGCCATCGCCCAAATGGTATGGCAGAAAAGTTAAATCGAGACCTGTTATCGCCGGACCGAACGGGTAAACGACCATCGGCATCAGCGCGCAGGTAACGGCGACAATCGGCGCTAGAAAATAAACGAAGCGCGTGGATTTGTCGGGAACGATGTCTTCCTTGAAAATAAATTTGAGCAAATCCGCAAACGGCTGCAACATTCCCCAATATCCAACGCGATTCGGTCCGATGCGCCCTTGAATCCAGCCCAAAACTTTGCGTTCCGCCAGCACGGTGTAGGCAACAATTATCATCACGACGCCGAACGCAACCGTCGCTGCGCCAAAAAGGACAACGACAGGGAAAAGTGCTTTTATGACAGCTTCCATTTTCTTCGATTATTTAACAATTACTTTGTGCAAAACGTTTTCTTTATCGTCAATCCGGTCGCTGATGCCGACCGCCGCCGCTTCCGCGCGCTCTTCGAGGCGCGGCGTGCCGTCCAGATTAAATTGAACGAGCGGCGAGAGCAACAAATTTTCCGGCTTCGGATTGCCGTGCGCTAGCAGATGAAACTGCGCGGTTTTTTCCGTCATTGTCGTCAAACGGTGCAATTTATGACCGACTTTCGGCGTTTCAGTAATTCTTCCGGTTTCGTCCGGCATCGCTT
>JALYZF010000240.1 GCA_030948995.1 Acidobacteriota bacterium | reverse complement strand
TACAATTTCAAAGCAAAATTAACGGTTAATAAAAAAACCGTTGACGAAGCGACGAAACGCACAGGTTTAAGAACTCTCGAACTGCTTCAAAAGCCCGATGAATACGGAAAAAGTTTTGAGTTTGTCGTCAACGGCATTCCAGTTTTCGGACGCGGCGCGAACTGGATTCCGGCGGACATTTTTCCGACCCGAATCACGAAAGAAAAATATAAAAATCTGCTCGCGTCTTTGCGCGATGCGAATATGAATATGCTGCGCGTTTGGGGCGGCGGCATTTACGAAAACGATTATTTTTACGATTTGGCGGACGAGATGGGAATTCTCGTCTGGCAGGATTTTATGTTCGCGTGCAGTATGTATCCGGGCGACGCGGCGTTTTTGGATAACGTGCGGCACGAAGCGATTGATAACGTCAAACGTCTCAGAAATCATCCGTCAATCGTCATTTGGGTCGGCAACAACGAAATCGAAACAGCTTGGACACATTGGGGCTGGAAAGAGAAATTGCCGAATCAGCTTTGGGACGATTATCTGAAACTTTTCACGCGCCTATTGCCCGAAGTTTTGGACGAATACGATTCGTCGCGCCCGTATTGGCAAAGCAGCCCAAGCTCGAATTTTCAAGCCGATTCAGATTCGCAAAAAATCGGCGACACTCATTATTGGGAAGTTTGGCACGCCGAAAAACCTTATACAGAATACGAAAAACAGTTTCCGCGTTTTATGAGCGAGTTCGGTTTTCAGTCGTTCCCCGAATACGAAACGGTGAAAACCTACACGACCGAAGAAGACCGCGCAAGTATCGAAACGCCGGTAATGCTCGCGCATCAGCGTCATCAGCGCGGCAATCAACTTGTGCGGAAATATATGCTCCGCGAGTATAACGAGCCGAAAGATTTTGAATCGTTTTTGTATGTCAGTCAGGTTCTTCAAGCCGAAGGAATCAAAATCGGCGCGGAACATTTTCGCCGGATAATGCCGCGCAATATGGGTTCGCTTTACTGGCAGGCAAATGATTGCTGGCAGGTCGCGTCGTGGTCTGGAATGGATTATTTCGGACGCTGGAAGGCTTTGATGTATTACGCGAAACGCTTCTACGCTCCAATGTTAGTTTCGCCGCACGCCGGCGACGACGGCAAAATGGATTTCTACGTCGTTTCCGATTCGCCCGAAGCAAAACAGGCGCAGTTGGTTATGACTTTGTATGATTTAAACGGCAAACAACTAATGACTAAACAGTTGGATTTAACCGTCGAACCGCTCAAAGGCAAGTCATATTTCAGTCAACCAGTCGGCGAGATTTTGAATGGCGCAGACGAGAAAAATGTTGTTCTTCTCGTCGAATTGAAAACGAACGGCAAAACCATTTCTCAGAACGAATACTTCTTCAAACCGTTCAAAGAAATGTCATTCTCGAAACCCGAAATTAAAATCGAAATTTTGCCGAGTAAAGAAGGTTTTAAAGTTTCACTTTCAACTGACAAAGTTGCAAAATCCGTTTATCTTTCAGGTTTTAGCGAAGGATTTTTTTCGGACAATTATTTCGATTTAATTCCGGGGAATCGCAAGGAAATCGAATTTCGCGCCATCAGAAAAATAAGCATTGATGACTTTCGGAAAATGCTGCAAGTGCGTTCTTTAGTCGACGCTTTTTAAAGAAAATAAAGTATTTTAATTCAGGAGTAATCAAAGAGAAATTTATGAAACAAATTGCATCTTGTATTTTATTGATTTTAATTTGCTGTATTTCATTATTTTCCCAGACAATTTCTAAAACCGCCGCCGATTGCAGCGAAGAAAAGAATAAGAATGTGCGATATGAAAAACAGTTGGGCGATTGGGCGCAAATGGGACGTTACCGCGACGCCAATCAAAAATTGCAACCACCCGCAAAGACAGAAAGTCGTGTCGTTTTTATGGGCGATTCGATAACTGACGGATGGAATTTGAGCGAATATTTTCCCGGCAAGCCTTACGTCGATCGCGGAATCAGCGGACAGACGACACCGCAAATGCTCGTTCGCTTTCGCCCTGACGTAATTGATTTGAAACCGAAAGCGGTTGTAATTTTAGCCGGGACAAATGATATTGCGGGCAATACGGGTCCGATGACGGTGGAAGAAATCGCCGGAAATCTGCGTTCGATGGTTGAATTAGCCAGAGCCAACGGGATTAACGTCGTTTTGTCTTCGGTTTTGCCTGTCAATGACCGCACCAGAAATAAAGAAGGAAATTTGATTATTCAGACGAAAAACCGATTGCCGGAAAAAATCGTTGCGTTAAACGATTGGATGAAAAAATACGTGGCGGAAAACAATCTCGTTTATCTAGATTATTATCGCGCGACGATTGACGAAAGCGGAACATTAAAAGACGGCATCAGCTACGACGGGCTGCATCCGAACGCCGCCGGTTACAAGATAATGCAGACTTTGGCGGCGGATGCAATCGAGCGCGCATTGCGGAAAAAGCCAAACAAATAAATTTCAAATAAACTTTTTCAAACTCTAAATTAATGAGGCGTGAATTATGATGAGATGTTTTCTATCTGTAGTTTTACTGGCATTTTCTATACAGGCTTTTGCCCAGTCTTCTTCGTTTGTAACGGTTAAGAATCACAAATTTTATGTGGATAATAATCCTTATTATTACATTGGCACAAACTACTGGTATGGAACATTTTTAGGGCTTGAAAAAGATAAGAAAAAAGGCGTCGAGCGACTTCGCAAAGAATTAGATTTTCTGAAAGCAAATGGCGTAACCAATCTCAGAATAATCGCTGGCGCGGAAGGTTCGGGTTTGATAAACGGCGTCAATCGCGTCGCGCCGCCCTTGCAGCCGGAGCAGGGAAAATTCAACGAAAATGTTTTGGACGGGCTTGATTTAATTCTCGCCGAAATGGGCAAGCGCGGGTTAAAGGCGATTGTTTTTCTGAGCAACAATTGGGAATGGAGCGGCGGTTTTCAGCAGTATCTTATTTGGAACGGTTTAGTGCCGGACGAACAGAAAACAAGGAAATTAACGTGGGACGAACAACGCGATATTGTCGCCAAATTTTACGGTTGCGCGCCTTGCAAGGAAAGTTACAACAAACAGGTCAATCTAGTTTTAAGCCGGACGAATAAATACAATCATAAAAAATACACGGACGACCCGGCGATTATGGCTTGGGAACTTGCCAACGAGCCACGTCC
>JALYZF010000235.1 GCA_030948995.1 Acidobacteriota bacterium | reverse complement strand
AACTGTCGTTGATAATCAGGTTTTTGTTATACGAATTAAATTGGACAAGATTCAAAATCTATAAAGCCGCCGTTGCTTGAACAACAGGCGGCTTTTACTTATCTTAACGGAATATTTTCACCGATTGTCCAAACGATAACCGAACTCGAAAGCCCCAAACCGGAAAGTCGTCCAGCCATCATAACAATCGTTTCCGATTCGGCGACAACGCCGGCTTTTAACAGAGTTTTTTCGCCGTCTTTTAGAATGGCTTCGGATGTTTCCGTCTTTTCATGACAAAATGGTTCAACGCCCCAAATCAGCGCGAGCTGATTGCGAACATCGTCCGAATTAGTTAAAGCAAAGGTCTGCAAGCCGGAACGAATACTCGAAAGACGACGCGCCATCAAGCCGGATTCGGTAAAGACCGCAACTTTATCCGTCAATTTTTCGCGCGCGCAAAAAGCTGCGGCTTTGCATAACGCTTGCGACGTTCTGCCCGTCGGTTCTTCCGTCAATTTTACGGGACGTTTTAGCTTTGTCGTTTTAACTGTTTCCGCCGCATTGATAATCCGTGCCATCGTCTCGACCGCTTCGACCGGATATTTTCCCGAAGCCGTTTCCGCCGAAAGCATTACGGCGTCCGTTCCGTCCCAAACGGCGTTTGCCACGTCAGACGCTTCGGCGCGCGTCGGGCGCGGCTCAAGAATCATAGATTGAAGCATCTGCGTTGCGGTAATCACGAATTTATCTTTAATCACGGATTTTTCGATAATCTGTTTTTGGTAAACCGGAACGAGTTCGACGCTCGTCTCCACACCCAAATCGCCGCGCGCGACCATCACGCCGTCGGTTGCGTCGATTATGGAATCCAAGTTTTCAATCGCTTCCGCTTTTTCGATTTTAGCGACAAGCAACGGTCTGCCAAGTTCGCGGCGGTTGAGTTTTTTGATAATTTCCTTAACTTCCAGACAATCTTCCGCCTTACGGACAAACGAAAGGGCGATATAATCGATGTTTTGCGTCATTGCCCATTCCAAATCCACGCGGTCTTTCGCCGTTAAAGACGGAATCGGAAGCGTTGTATTCGGCAGGTTGATGCCTTTACGTTCGGCGAGTAATCCGCCGTTGACGACGGTTGTTTTTACATCGGTTTTAGTTACCGATTTTACTTTAAGCTCGATTGCGCCGTCGTCTAGAAGAATCCGCGCGCCCTTTTTGACGAGTTTCGGCAAATCTTTAAAGTTAGTTGAAACCTGACTTAAATTGCCTTCAATATCGCGTGAGGTAATAGTAAATTCCGCGCCGTCTTCTAAAAGCACAGGAGTAGCGTTTTGAAGCAACCCGGTGCGAATCTTTGGACCTGAAAGGTCAACCAAAACCGCTAAAGGCTTGTCGAGTCTCTTTGCCGCCGCACGCGCTGTCTCAATTACTGCGGCGTGTTCGGCGTGAGTGCCGTGCGACATATTTATCCGCACGGCGTTCAGTCCGGCGTTGATAAGCCGTTCGATAATTTCAGGCGTGTTTGACGCCGGTCCGAGTGTTGCTAAAATTTTTGCTCGTCTCATAAATAGATGTTAGATGTCAGATGTTGGATTTTAGTAAATTTTCTAATTGACATCTAATCGGCATTATTCAATAACTGTTTTTTTTCTAAATAATTGCTGACGGTTGCGACAAAAGTGGAATGCGACCAGGTTAGCGGCGAAACGGAAACCGCTTCGCCTGTCTCAGGATTGACTTGTTCGGCTAAAATGCCCGAAGGCAGAGCGTGCTTTGTCGCCCATTCAAGGATTTCGAGCGCGCCTCGTAAATGTTCCGGTTTTTTCGCGACGGCAATCCGATAATCAGCCAGCCAAAGTGTGCAAATAAACCAAGCATTTCCTGTAACATATTCGCTGACGCGCATATAACTGTCGTTTTCAAAACGCGCAACTCCGCCGCACTCGGTATCTATCCAGAGTTTTTCTTCAACGGCGCGCATTGTGTTTTTTACCATTTTGTCTGTTGCTTCAAAAGCGCCAAAATAAAATGTTCCGTAGAGCGAAGCATCAATGCTTGCGTCAATTTCAAAATACTCGTCGCCGCGAAAATTCAAGGCACGTAGAAATCTTCCAAGTTTGTCGCTGTATAGATGTTCGCGCATCGCCTCGACAATTTCGTCGGCTGATTGGTCATATTCGCTCGCACGTATATTTTCGCCGAACAAACGAGCAAATTTTGCCGCCGCCCTTAAACTGCCGACCACCGTCGAACAGGTGTAGGTATGAATTCCGCGCCGGTCTTCCCACAAATTCCAAGACGGCTTGGGCAGTTTTAATTTTTCATCACGAAAATTATGCATAAAGTCGGCGCAACGCACGACAAGAGGCTGATACAATTTATGCATAAATTCGATGTCGCGGAATTTCTCGTAATGTTTCCATAAAGCCCAAATAACAAGCGCGGTTTCATCTTCCTGAATTGGCACAAGCTCCTTTCTGCAAGAAACGTCCCAAGCCGCGTGCCAGCCCGAAGCGACCGTTCCGTCGGCATTATATTTCTGCAAAAAATAGCCTTCTTTAGACACGATTTCTCCGCAAAGCTCAAAGAATTTTCTTGTCAGAAACGGATAATCCGCAAGGTCTAAAGCGCGCGCGACGAGCGCGCCGTCGCGCGTCCAGAGATAGCTGTAATGGTCGGTCGCGCGCGTCGTTACGTCCGAATCGTTTGCCGCCAGAATAGCTCCGCCGTTGTCAATCTGCGTTCGCATAACGAGCAGCGAGCGTTTGTAAAGCTCGACGATTTCCGGCGACAAATCGCCAAAATCCGTATTATTTTTATTTACCCACGCGCGCCAGTAATTTTCCGTATAACTTAAAAGCTCTTGCGGAGTTCGCGCGAGAATAAGCTGGTTCAGACGGCAAACTTCCGAGTGAGAGGTGGCGGCGCAAATCCAATAATAAAATTCTTTCGTTTCGCGTGCCGCCAGATGCAGATAAATTCCAATGGTCGAATCAACCGAGCCTTCGGTTATCGCCGTGCCATGCAACTCGCCGTCTTCGGCGTCGCGCCAAGTTCCTTCCGACGCTTGAAACGCTTTTCTACCGGTCGCAAATGCGTTGAAATGCGGTGCGGTGTTTATCAAAAAATACCGGCGTTTCTTGTAATGAATAAGCGACCGGCTTTCGGGGTCGTAAAAAGCCGTATCACCTATTTTGTTTTCGTAAATCCGAAAATCGTGATGCAGAAAAACGCGAATTTCCCGCTCGCTGTCGAGCAGATTTGAAACGCGCACGCGGCGTAGGAAAATATTTTCGTGGCTAGCTACTGTGTCGTTTGAATTAATTTCCAAACCTAGATTTTTGTTCGTCAGTCTCACATCCGTTACAAGCGTTTCTCGTTTGTAACGAAGCTCGCGCGCCCAATCATCGGAAAAAGTCCACGAAAACGCGCCGTCAGTCCAAACGCCAAAGCGAAACGGGAAACCTTCCGTATGATTTTCCTGCCCGACGTGCGGAAAATAGATGTCGCGTATTTGATATTTGTCGTCGAAGGTTACGAGCAGAGAACCATTTCCGACGGGAATGTCGCGCATAAATCAAATGTTTATCATTAAAAAATCCCAAAACTCAAAAAAGAATTTTACACTAATTTTTTACACAAGGCTTTTTGCAAAAAGAATTTATCGGCTAGAAGCAATACTAAAAATAATCAAATTGATATAATAAAAATTATGAAACGCGAACCGGAAAAAAAGAAAAAAGTAAATTATTCCAATGCTTGGCGGGAAGCCAAAGAACTGATTTGGAACTACCGCTGGCGTCTTGTCGTCGGCTCAATTTTGATGGTGATAAGCCGCGCCGCCGGAACGGTTTTGCCTGCTTCGACTAAGTATCTGGTTGACGATGTTTTCGGTCAGAAACATTACGGACTGCTGAAATGGATTGCGCTGGCGGTCGGGCTTTCGACGCTTGTTCAAGCCGTTACGTCGTTTACGCTCTCGCAAGTTCTCGGTGTCGCCGCGCAGCGCGCCATTACCGAAATGCGAAAGCGCGTTCAGACGCACGTCGAACGTCTGCCGACTTCGTATTTCGATTCGACGCAGACCGGACAGCTTATCTCGCGCGTTATGAACGATGCCGAAGGCATTCGCAATCTGGTCGGAACGGGCGTCGGGCAAATCGCCAGCGGGATTTTGTCGGCTCTGGTTTCGCTCGTCGTGTTGTTTTATCTGAACTGGCAGATAACTTTGATTACGCTGACCGTGCTGGTTATTTTCGGCGTGGTTTTGAGTTACGCTTTCGGCAGGCTACGCCCGCTTTTCCGCGAGCGCGGACAAATTCAGGCGGAAGTTACGGGACGCTTAACCGAAAGTCTGGGCGGTATCCGCATCGTTAAAGCATACACCGCCGAAAAGCGCGAAGAGATTTCATTCGCGCGCGGAGCGCACAGACTTTTCCGCAACGTCGCCAAAACTCTTACAGGCGTTTCCGCCACGAGCGCGTTTTCGTCGGTTATCATCGGCGCGGTGGCGATTGTGATGATTTACTTCGGCGGAAACGCCGTCATTGCCAACGTCAATAATTCGCAGACGGGAATGACGGCGGGCGATTTTGCGATGTATATCGCCTTCACCTTGAATTTGGTATTCCCGATTGTCGAACTGGCAAACATCGGCACGCAGATTACCGAAGCGTTTGCCGGACTCGACCGCATCCGCGAGATTTTAAGCAAGCCAACCGAAACGGACGAAGACGCAAGCCGGAAATCTTTAACCGATTTGAAAGGCGCAATCGCGTTTGAAAATGTTTTCTTTGAATACGAAGCGAATACGCCGGTTTTGCGCGGCGTTTCTTTCGACGCGGCGGCTGGAACGACGACGGCTTTGGTCGGTTCTTCAGGTTCGGGAAAATCAACGATTCTTAGTTTGGTTTTGAATTTTATTCAACCGACTTCGGGCAAAATTCTTGTTGACGGCGTTGATTTGCAGGAAATAAAACTGCGTGATTATCGGCGAAATTTGGGCGTCGTGTTGCAAGAAAATTTCCTGTTCGACGGCACGATTTTGGATAATGTCAAATTTTCAAATCCGCAGGCGGATTTCGACGAAGTAAAAGAAGTTTGCCGTATTCCTTACTGCGAAGAATTCATCGAGCGTTTTGAAAAAGGCTACGACACAATCGTCGGCGAGCGCGGCGTGAAACTCTCCGGCGGGCAGAAACAGCGCATTGCAATCGCGCGCGCATTGCTCGCCGACCCGAAGATTTTAATTCTCGACGAAGCGACTTCGAGCCTCGATTCGGAAAGCGAAATGATGATTCAGGAAGGCTTGAACAATCTGCGAAAAGGTCGCACGACGTTTGTTATCGCGCACAGACTTTCGACGATTCGCAGCGCCGACGAGATTCTCGTTATCGAAGCCGGCGAAGTGGTCGAAAGCGGAACGCACGAACAATTATTGCAATTCGGCGGCA
>JALYZF010000233.1 GCA_030948995.1 Acidobacteriota bacterium | reverse complement strand
CTTTCAAAGTGTCGTCGCTTCTGCCCAAAATAAACCAATATCCGTCCGCGTCTTTCATTGCAAAATCGCCGTGAACCCAAATATTTTCAAAGCGATTCCAGTAAGTTTCTAAATATCTTCCGCGTTCCTGCCAGAAGCCGCGAGCCATTCCAATCCAAGGCTTTTTAATCGCCAATTCGCCGACTTGATTTGCCAGAACGGATTCGCCTTTGTCGTCTAAAATGTCAGCGTCAATTCCCGGACACGGCGCGGAAAATCCACACGGTTTTATCGGCAAAAGCGGATTATCCATCAAAATTCCGCCGGAAATTTCCGTGCCGCCCGAATAATTTATTATCGGCAATTTTGAATCGCCGACTTTTTCAAACAGCCACCACCACGGCGCGGGATTCCAAGGCTCGCCCGTCGAAGCAAAAGCGCGAAGATTTGAAAGGTCGTGCTTTTTTGACAAATCGTCGCCTTTTGTCGCCAGCGAACGAACGAGTGTCGGCGAGATTCCGAGAATTTCAACTTTGTGTTTCGCGCAGAATTCCCACATTCGGTCGGGCGCGGGATAATCGGGCGCGCCGTCGTAAATGCAAATCGTCGCGCCGTTGATAAGCGCGCCGTAAATCAGCCACGGTCCCATCATCCAGCCGATGTCGGTAATCCAAGAAATGCGTGTTCTCTTACCGACATCCGTCCCGAAAGCCATATCCTGCGCCGCTTTTATCGGAAAACTGGCGTGCGTGTGCGCGATGCCTTTCGGCTTGCCGGTCGTCCCCGATGTGTAAAGAATAATGAGCGGGTCTTCGGCGTCGGTCGGTTCGAGACAACGCAGATTTTCTTTTTCTTCATAATCAAAAATCAGCGAAGTAAAATAATCATAAGAGTTTCTTAATCTTGCGTTATTAGGAAACGGAAAGTTCAATCCGTCTTCGGTTCTATTAACAAAAAAAACCTTTTCAATGGTTGGACAATTTACAAGAGCCTTTTCGACAATTTCATAAGCATCAAAATACTTCCCGCGTCTTGGGAATCCATCGCAAGTGAAAATCGCTTTGGCTTTTACGGCGTTCATTCTTGATTCAATCGCCGAAACTCCGTAGCCCGAAAAAACAGGAACGGCAATCGCGCCGATTCGATTGATTGCAAGAAGCGCGACAACCGTTTCAATCATCATCGGCAAATGAATTCCAATTGCGTCGCCTTTTCCCAAACCATTCAATCTCAAACCTGCCGCGCAAAATTCAACTTGCTTTTGCAGTTCAGCATAAGTAACTTGCCGGACTTCGCCTTCTTCGCCTTCCCAAATTATTGCTGTCTGGTCGCGCATCTCGTCCGTCTGCCAGCGGTCAACGCAATGCGAAACGATGTTCAAACCGCCGCCGACGCACCAATGCGGAAACGCCGCGCCGTCGGACAAATCGAGCAATTTTTCATACGGCGGATTGAATTTTATGTCGAGAAATTTCAAAACTTCCGCCGTGAATTGTTCGACGTTTTCAATCGAAAATCGGTAAAGCTCGTCAAAGGTCGAAATGCCGACTTGCTTCATAAACTTTGTTAATTGAGCGCGCCTCATAACGTCCGGCGTTGGCGTCCACGCGATTGGCTGATGCTCGAATGTGTTGTCGTTCATAGGTTTTGTGATTTGAAAAGAATTGAGGCATATTTTATAACACAAAGTTTTTGTAATAAAATTCATCCGAACCTTTGCGAATCCGCAAAAATTCGCAAAGGAAAGCATATGAGCGAAAAACCTATCGAGATAAAGCTGCCCGCAAATTTATTTCAAGGCAAAACTGCCGTCGTTACAGGCGCAAGTCGCGGCGTCGGGCGCGCAACGGCTCTTCGATTAGCCGAAGCGGGCGCGAATGTAGTCGTTAATTATTTGTCGAGAGAAGACGCTGCCAGCGAAGTCGTCAAAGAATGCGAAGCGCTCGGCACGGGCGCGATTAGTATTCAAGGCGACGTTTCCGAATGGCAAGTCGCGCAGAATATTGCAAAAGTAACAGTTGAAAAATTCGGCAAAATTGATCTTCTCGTTTTGAACGCCGGAATCTGGGAAGGCGCGCCGATTGAGGAAATGTCGGAAGAAGTTTGGAACAAAGTTTTGAACACGAATTTGAAAGCGGCTTGGGCAATGACGAAAGCGTGCGTGCCTTCGATGAAAAAACAGGCGAGCGGCGCGATTGTAATGGTTTCCTCGACCGCCGGACAGCGCGGCGAAGCAAATTATTCAAACTATGCAGCATCGAAAGGCGGGCAAATCAGTTTTACGAAAGCCCTTGCGAGCGAGCTTTGCCCGAAAATCCGCGTCAACGCGGTCGCGCCCGGCTGGATTGAAACGGCGATGGTGCGTCCCGTTTTTGAAGACGAAAATTACAAAGCGAGCGTTATAAACTCGATTCCTCTGCAAAGAATGGCGACGACCGACGACGTTGCGCTGTCGATTTGTTTTCTGCTGTCGGATTGGTCGCGCCACATCACGGGCGAGATTTTAAACATCAACGGCGGCGCGGTTTTGTGCGGGTAAGATTTTTAATCTTTCGTTTCTTTCGGGTACGTTTTGTTGGCGGAACATAATCCTCGCAACAAGTGAGATTCGGCATTTTATTGTGTTTGGCAAGTATAACTAACCGCAAACGACTGCCTAAATATAACTCGATTCTTCCTTCTTCTTCAACCTTTTCTCCTTCTGCAATTATTATTTGTTGAGGAGCAAGACTCATCGAAGAAAGTTTCCATCGTGTAATCCTTGAACGAACATTAGCCCATCGTGGTGCTTCTCGCTTGTTAAGTCGAGAAATGACAAACACGCGCTCACCGCTACTTTTAGCATCGCGCACGAGATTTTCAATATTTAAAACTGTTTCTTCGCCGCTCGCATTGCTTTCAGCAATAAAAGGTTCGTCTTTTACGTTTTGAGCGAATAATCTTTTATTGTTTGCCGACAAAATCAAGAAGAAAGTTAGAAGTAAAAAAGCGCGCTTCATAAATCTTAAAACTTTAAAAGTTCAATAGTGTGTTGACCTCTGGCTTTATAAATTGCCGCTAGCTTTAGCTAGCGGACAAAGTTTGAATTGAACAAAAGGCTTTAGCCGAACAGTAAATAAAAAATCAATCAGCCTTTGTGCTTTAGCTAAATTAGGCTGAAGCCATAAGAAATTACTAATTTTTTCCTATTCGGCTAAAGCCTTTTCTTATTTCCTCAATCTATCCACTAGCTAAAGCTAGCGGCAATTTATTAATCAGTCGGCATCTTTTATAAACTCGTTCACGGTTGAAACGCTTCCAACAATGAATCGCGTTTTTCCGCTTTCTGAGCGTCGTTCAAACGCCCGTATTCGTAAATCGCGTTTTCCCAAGTTCCGTATATCGCGTTTGGCAGAACGATGAACCGTTTGCCGAACATCTCGCGCGCTTTATCGACCTCGGCGAATCTGTCGGCAACTGATTTGCGCTCGAAAACGTTTGATAAATCGTCTAAGTTATCGCCCATTAAAATCACAATGCGGTATTTTGCGGCGATTGAAACTCGCCGCGCTTCTTTGCCCAATTCGTTTGGCTGGCGCAGCAGAACGGTTTCCGTCGTCGCATCGGGAAATCCGACGGTTTTGAGATTGTCAATCGTCGCCTGTTTCTGCACTTCGTCGCGGTTTGAAACGTAGAAAACTTTGACGCCTTTTCGGTTCGCGTAATTCAAAAAATCAACCGCGCCGGGAATCGCTTTTGCCTCGCGTTTTTCGCCCCACGCATACCAAGTTTTCAAATCGAACGGCAGACGATTTTTTATTAAATACGCTTGCTGCGGCGAGTTGTCTAAAATCGTTTCATCAATATCAACGACGACGGCGCGCGGGCGTTTTCGCTCCGTTTTCGGCAGCGTTTTCAAATTCTTTTTGTCGAAATCTGCGTCGAGTTGCCAATGCGCGAGATTAAACGCTTGATACGTCAGCGCGCGATATTCGCCCGCTTTTTGCATATACAGAACGCCGCCGACTTGATATTCGTTGTCGGCTGTCGCGCGCTGTGTTTGCGCGTTTTGCTGCGCCGTCGAAGCGGTCGCAAAATATGTCGAAACAATCGAAGCGGCGACAAGCGCAAAAGTTAAAAGATAATTTCTGGTTTTCATAATTGTTTGTTTGGAAAAAAGTTTTGGAGAGATTATAAATGAATTATGCCCGAAAAGCCGAAAAGGGAAAACGATAAAGCGGAAAAAGACAAAAAATCAGCCGGAGACGAATGCGAAACGGGCGGTAAGGATTCGCCGAGCCGCGAGCAGCGCGAAAAAAGTTATTATTACGACGATTCTCATGGTTATGAAATTTACAATCCTGAAGACGACGACGAGAAAGAAGATTAGCAATGAAAATCAAACCGCTTCACGATTGGAATTTGTCGCCGCGCGATGCAATCGAACTTCAAAAACAACTCGCCTTTGAAGTTATTACGGAAGATAAATTCAATGCGCCAATTAAAACCGTCGCCGGAATTGATTTGGGTTACGATGCGAAAAATGACACATCGCGCGCCGTCGTTGTCGTGTTGAGTTTTCCCGAATTAGAATTATTAGAAACCGCCGAAGCAATTCTTCCGATTCAATTTCCATACGTTCCCGGATTACTTTCTTTCCGCGAAACGCCCGTTGCCATTAAAGCGCTGGAGAAATTAACGCTCGCGCCCGACGTAATTTTGTGCGACGGGCAAGGCTTGGCGCATCCGCGCAGATTCGGCATCGCTTGTCATATCGGTTTGATTGCAGATGTTCCGACAATTGGAGTTGCAAAAGCCGTTTTGGTCGGAAAGTTTGAAAACTTAGGCGAAACCCGCAGAAGCATTGCGCCGCTTATACATCGAAATGAACAAGTCGGCGTCGCTTTACGCACAAAAGACAAAGTTCAACCTGTGTTTGTTTCCGTCGGTCATCGAATAAGTTTGGAAACGGCAACAGATATTGTTTTGCAATGCGCGCCGAAATATCGTCTGCCGGAAACGACGCGCCTTGCCGACAAATTAGCTTCGTATCGGAAGAAATAATTATTTTTTGCGATTTGAAAAAAAATCGTGGGGCAGCGGTTCGCCGTAAGTGCGCTCGTAAATGTAACGCTTTTGCTCGGCTTCGGATAAATTTTCGGGCATCGTGGCAAGAATGACTTTTCGCGCCGATACGAACATCGCCGAAGCGATTTGCGCGCGTTCCTGCGGCGAGCGCTTCGACCAAATCTCGTCCAGCATTTTTTCGATTTCGGCGGGCGTATCGTTCATTTTTGCAATTTATTCAAACATTCTACAAAGAAATCGTTTACGTCGAGCCTTTTAGTCCATTCTTCGATATAAGATTTTTCAAAACCGAATTTCATAAGATTCACAATATCGCGCGCTTGAAAATCCGAGCGGGATTCTTTTGCCCAGAGCAGTTTTGAGATTATCAAATCTTCCTTGCCGATAATCCAAACTTCAAAATCAAAATAATTTACTCGTTCCCGATTTATAAAGGCGTTTTCTTGGAATACCGAATTCTTTTTTATAATGCAGTCAACCTTAAAAGAAGATTCGTGATGAATTAAATTAAACATCGATTGTCGCAGAATCGCATCTTTGATTCGACGGTGCGGAACATAATAATCAGGCTCGAAAAGCGCCGGGATTTCCGCCGCTTTTCCTTTGTTTAATTCCAAAACAATATCAATATCAGCCGTGTAGCGCGGCACGGCGTAATACATCATCGCCATCGAACCCGAAAGCATATAAGCAATGCCGCCGCTTTCCAATCGTTCGACCACATCGCGGAGAATTTCGTTCGGCTCGATTATTTCCCGCATTTCATTTAATTATAAATTATGGAGTTCATCACTAGTCAATAATTTTACCGAATCAACAATCACTTCATCGCAAAGTAACTCGGCTTCAACGCCAAAACAATAATGAAATTTAATATAGAAGTTAAGTCTTTCAATTTCGTTTTGGCTGACAACGCCTAGCAATCTTGAATCGTTTTTGATTGTTTCCCAATATTGGTCGGAAAATTCTTCGATGTCTAAATTTCCCAACACGTTTTGATGGTTGAAGTTCTCCAACTTCAAACCAAAGATATTTGTAAATTTAAGATTGACAAGAAAACTATTGCCCAAATGATATTGTTTGATATTAATCAGGACTTCCAGTATTGGACAAAATTTATTGTTTTCTTTACGTTTAAGAATAATTTGCACAACTTCAGCATCGTGAAATGAAGGGAACTTTCCGAAAATATTAGTTAATAACTCAATGTTTTGAATCTTGCCTTCCATAATCTACTGATTATAAAACAAAAATCGTGAATGGATTTATTTCCATTCACGATTTCACGATTAACGGAAACTTATTTTTTCGGTCGCCCGTCTGATTTTAAAATTCTCCTTATTCTTGCTCTAAAAATTCATTTCACGCTCTCTATCTCAAAACGGCATTGCGGCATTTGCTTGCGGTTACAGTTTTCTTTGACGGGAACGCCGACAATTTCTTCGATTAAAGATTGCGCTAATTTGCAAACTTCCGGGTGGTCTGCGACTGCCGCCGCCAGCGGACAGCTTTTGCTGCTGATTATAATTTTTCCGTTTTCACTCGCCGCTTCTGCCGCGCCGCCGAGTTCCGCCAATGTTTTTACCGCTTTTTCTACGCGCTCGTTTAAACCTTCGCCGCGCTTTTGCACGTCGAAAGTTTGTTTCCCCGCAATTTTGCGTCCGACTTCATAAAGAGTTGATTTTAACTCTTTTGATGAAAGCCGACTTTTCAAAACTCCAATTAACTGATTGAAAAGCGCGTCGTAAGATTTTGGGAAAAGATGCTCGGCTTCCGCCGTTAAAATATACGCAAAATGCGGCTTGCGAAAACCTTTCGTCATACCGTTTTGTTGAATCAAGCCGTCGCGTTCGAGCGTCAGCAGATGCGCCCGGACAGCATTATCCGTTAAACCTAATTCCTTCGACAATTCGTCAACCGTACGATTTGCGCCGCGCATCAGCATAACGATTCGCCCGCGTGTGCTTTCAAAAAAACGATTGTCCATTTTTGTTCTTTTCATCTTTCCTCTCAACTTTATATTTTACACGATTTTTAAATTTCTGCAATAAGTCAATTACTTTCTTGACTTATTAAAAAAAAGCATTTAAGATGCTCATTACAAAACAAAAGTTTTGAAATAAAGCAGTAGAATTTCGATTCGGAGGAAAAAACAATGGAACAAACTTTAAATGAAAATGCGGTTTTTGCCGAAAAAGCGGGAATGGACGAAGCCGCCGATATGAGCAATCCGACTTATCAGGCATATCAAATTTTACGATTCGGTTTTACGGTCGCGCCGATAATTGCGGGGCTTGATAAATTCCTGCACCTGCTTGTAAATTGGGACCAATATCTGCCGCCGTTCGTCAATAATTTAACCGGCGGACACGGACATCAACTAATGCTGGTCGCTGGCGTGATTGAAATAATTGCGGGCATCGGCGTTGCGCTAATGCCGCGCATTTTCGCTTACATTGTTGCTGCTTGGCTGATTCTGATTATCGTCAATTTGCTGATGATTCCGGGTTACTACGACGTTGCGCTGCGTGATTTGGGACTTGCGCTCGGCGCGCTAGCACTGGGACGTTTGAGCGAAAAATTCAATCGTTAGAAATTTAAAAAAGCAAAAATGCGTTGAGAAAGCTGTAACTTTAAATTACAGCTTTCTCAACGCATTTTAAGTTATACGTTCAAACGTCTAGTTTTTCTTCGGACGCTCGTTCGGTTTCAAAACTCTTTTACGCAGGCGAATCGACTTCGGCGTAACTTCGACAAGTTCGTCGTCGGCGATAAATTCGAGTGCTTCTTCAAGCGACAAATCTTTGACGGGAACAAGTCGCATTGCTTCGTCCGCGCTCGATGTTCGCATATTCGTTAATTTTTTCTCTTTAATCGCGTTCACGTCTAGGTCAACAGCACGGGCGTTTTCGCCGATAATCATTCCTTCATAAACTTTCGTCTGCGGATTGACGAACAGCGCGCCGCGTTCCTGTAGAGCGTAAAGCGCATAGGTCGTCGTCTCGCCCATCCGGTCGGCGATAAGCGAACCCGTTCCGCGTCCTTTCATATCGCCTTGCCATTTGTCGAAGCGCAAAAAGATTGTATTCAAAAGACCCGTTCCTTTCGTTTCGGTCAGAAATTCGCCGCGAAAACCGATAAGACCGCGCGACGGAACTTCGTATTCGAGCCGAACGCGACCTGTTCCGTTATTTATCATTTTCGACATTTGACCTTTTCTTCTTCCCAGCGCTTCGGTTACGACGCCGATAAATTCTTCGGGACAATCGACGACGACTTGTTCAATCGGTTCGAGCAACTCGCCGTTTTCGCTGCGCTTGGTGATGACTTCCGGTTTTGAAACTTGAAGCTCATAACCTTCGCGGCGCATCATTTCGATAAGAATCGCAAGCTGCAGTTCGCCTCGCCCCGAAACTCTGAATTGGTCGGGCGAATCCGTATCGGCAACGCGCAAAGCGACATTTCCCAAAAGTTCTCTTTCGAGCCGTTCTTTGATTTGGCGCGAAGTTACAAACTTTCCGTCAATGCCGGAAAACGGCGAATTATTCACGCCGAAAATCATCGCAATCGTCGGCTCGTCAACATTGATAACCGGAAGCGGTTTCGGATTATCAACCAGCGTAATCGTTTCGCCGATGTTGATGTCGTCAAATCCGGCAAGCGCGACGATTTCTCCGACACCTGCCGATTCGACTGATTCGCGCTTCATTCCTTCAAAAACGTAAAGTTCTTTGACCTTGGTTTTCTGTGTCGAGCCGTCTCGTTTGGCAACGATGACATCTTGGTTTTTCGTAATCTCGCCCGAATAAATTCTGCCGATTGCCAGCCGCCCGACAAAAGCGTTGTAATCAATATTGGCAACTAAAAGCTGCAAACTATCGGTGCGTAAAGCGTGCGGCGCAGGAATAGTTTCGACAATCTGGTCAAACAGCGGCTTTAAGTTTTTAGATTCTTCTTCCAAAGTTTTTTTCGCCACGCCGTCGCGCGAAATTGCATAAAGAACGGGGAAATCGATTTGCTCGTCGGTTGCGCCCAAATCAATAAAAAGGTCGTAAATCTCGTCCAAAACTTCTTCGGGACGCGAATCCTGACGGTCAATTTTGTTGACGAGAGCAATCGCCGGAAGTTTTTGTTCGAGCGCTTTTCGCAAAACAAATCTTGTCTGCGGCAAGCAGCCTTCCGCCGCGTCAACCAGCAAAACGATGCCGTCAACCATTTTCAAAACGCGCTCGACTTCGCCGCCAAAGTCGGCGTGTCCGGGCGTATCCAAGATATTGATTTTATAATCGCCGTAATGCACCGAAGCGTTTTTCGCCATAATCGTAATGCCGCGCTCGCGTTCCAAATCCATCGAATCCATCACACGGTCTTGGACGGTTTCGTTGTCGCGGAACGTGCCGGATTGTTTGAGCATTGCGTCAACCAAAGTCGTTTTGCCGTGATCAACGTGGGCGATAATTGCTATGTTGCGTATTTTTGAAGTTTCAATCATAAGATATAAATTTGTATAAAAAGACAAACGAAAATGATGACTGATTTGTGTGGAAAAGGCAAATATAA
>JALYZF010000203.1 GCA_030948995.1 Acidobacteriota bacterium | reverse complement strand
CCGATATAACTGCGTGTCTTTTTCCGTCGGTTAAAATACCTGTGAAACCAGTCGAAGGCATTACCCACGGCGCGGCTATGTTAGGCGCGGTATTTCGATAAACGGCGGCAATCGGATATTCCGGCGCAACGCCTCGCACAGGCTCATAATGCAAATCCCACATAAAACGATGCGCGCCAGCTTCTGTCGATAAAATTTGCGGCGGGCGAATCCAG
This sequence comes from Acidobacteriota bacterium, assembly GCA_030948995.1. Taxonomy (GTDB): domain Bacteria; phylum Acidobacteriota; class Blastocatellia; order Pyrinomonadales; family Pyrinomonadaceae. The sequence continues at coordinate 5,462 of JALYZF010000203.1, read as the reverse complement.
TAAGCCGGAACGTTGTTCGTATCTTTTACAACCGGAATTTTATCCGCGCTCGAATAACGCCGAATAATGTTTCCTTGAGCGTCTTTGATTTCCAATTTGACTTCGCCCGAAGCGTTTTTATCCAAATAATAATCAATCACCGCGCCGTCCGGCGAATTTTCCGCCGCCGGTTCGTCGGGCGGCAAAGGCGTGTCGGTGTTTTGATTCCAGCGAACTCGCAAAGCAGTTTGCGGTTTGAAAAGTTTTGTTTTTTGATTGGCTTCGTATTGACGAAGCGGCGTAATGTTGTCGAGAATCCAAAAGCCGCGCCCGTGCGTTCCGATGGCAATATCGTCGTCTTTGATTATCAAATCGCGCACGCTCGTTGCGGGCATATTCATTCTTAAGGATTGCCAGTTGTCGCCGTCGTCAAACGAAACGTAAACCGCTTTTTCAGTTCCGGCAAACAGAAGACCTTTGCGTTCCGTGTCCTCGCGCACGACGTTGACGGTTTCGCCGTCAGGAATTCCCCGAACAATTTCAGTCCAAGTTTTTCCTGCGTCGCGCGTGCGGTAAATATGCGGGCGCACGTCGTCGAGCCGCAAAGTATTGACTGCCGCAAAAGCCGCGTCTTTATCAAAATGTCCGGCTTCGATGATTGAGATTTTCTGCCAAGCCGAAACGGTCGGCGGCGTTACGTCTCTCCAATTTTTTCCGCCGTCTCGCGTTAAATGAACCAAGCCGTCGTCAGTTCCAGCCCATATTATATTCGTGTCTTGAAACGACGGCGCGACCGTGTAAATCACGCCGCGCTGCGTCGGCTGCGCGCTCGGCAAGGTTTTAAATTTGCCGATTGAGGCGGGAATTTCCCAAGTTTTGCGCGTCAAATCAGGACTGATTTGTTCCCAATTCTGCCCGCCGTCGCGCGTCGTCCACAAAGTATTTGCCGCGAAAAATAATAATTTTTTATCGAGCGGCGAAAAAACTACCGGCTGCGTTCTGAGCATTCTAAAATCGCCGGAACGAAACGGTTTCGGCAAAATGTTTTGCGCTTGCCCGGTTCGGCGGTCAAAGCGCGTTAGTTTGCCGCCGTAAACAATATCCGGGTCGAGCGGGTCGGCGACGACATAACCGTATTCTTCCGCCGCGACGGGTCGCCATTCTCTAAAAGTTATCTCGCCGTCCATTCCTCGGCTTGCGATACAGACCGAACCGCTTTCCTGTTGTCCGCTGCACAGGCGATACGGAAAAGCGTTATCGGCTGAGACGTGATAAAGCTGCGCTGTCGGCTGGTTATACCACGAACTCCAAGTTGTGCCGCCGTTAACGGAAATAATCGCGCCTTGGTCGCTACCGAGAAGAATTATGTTGCCGTCGTTCGGGTTTATCCAGATGTTTTGATAATCGTCGCCGCCGGGCGCGCCGCGAAAACCCGCCCACGTTTTGCCCGCGTCGGTTGATTTCCAAGTAACGATGCTCGCCGCGTAAAGAATGTCGGCGTTTTTCGGGTCAAACTGCAAATCGCCCAGATCGCCCGAAGCGATGCGATTTGTCGGGCGCGTGTCGGTTTCGACAAACGTCCAAGTTTCGCCCGCGTCGTCCGAGCGGTAAAATTTCGTATCGGTCGGCGTTCTGACTCCTGCGAAAAGCCGTTTCGTATTGCTCGGCGCAACTGCAATCGCGGCTTGAGAAATTCCATCGGGCAAACCTTTAACTAATTTATTCCAAGTTTTTCCGCCGTCAATTGATTTAAAGATTCCGCCGTTCGTGCCGTCAAAGCGCGCATTTTCCCAAGCGCCTTCGCGCGATTCCCAGAGCGTCGCGTAAACGATATTTGAATCGGTCGGGTCAATCTCAACGTCCGCGCCGCCGACATTTTCGTCCTTGTATAAAACACGCTCGAAAGTTTGCCCGCCGTCGAGCGAGCGATAAATTCCGCGCGTTTCATTTGCCGCGTATGGATGTCCGGCGACGGCAACGAAAATTTTATCGGCATTTTTGTTGTCAACTTTTATCTCGGAAATCTGCTGACCGTCGCGCAAATCCGCGAGATGCGTCCAAGTTTTTCCGGCGTCAACTGATTTATAAATTCCGTCGCCAATCGATAAATCGGGACGATGCAACCCTTCGCCGCTGCCGACATAAATGATGTTCGGATTTGAAACTGCAACGGCAATCGCGCCGACAGAACCTGTCGGCTGGTCGTCGAAAATCGGCATCCAAACTCGTCCGGCGTCGGTCGTTTTCCAAACGCCGCCGTTACTCTGCGCCATATAAAAAACGTTCGGCTGACTTGGAACTCCGGCAACGGCGCGCGTGCGCCCGCCGCGAAACGGTCCGATGCTGCGCCAATGCATCGCTTGTTTAAAGCCTTGGTCGAAGGCTTGCGCGTTTGCCGTTGTCCAAACGCCGATTGTGGAACTTAAAACGAACAAAAATGCGCCGATGTTTTTTTGTAAATTCATAATTTTTTCAAAAGTAATGAAATGTGTTTTTATTCCGCGATAAAGCCTTTAAAGTTATTTGTCCGAAAATTTATTCGTCAACGATAAATGACAAACAGCGGCAACAGAATCATTCCGAGCGCGCCGACGATAATACACCACCACGCCATTTTTATACCGACGATTTTGCTGTCCGATTGATTTATAATTTTTCTTGCCTTCACGCCTGAAACGAAGGCAATCAGAGAACCGATGCCAGCTAGCCAAACAATCGAGAATACGAATCCGCGCGATAAAATTTTGCTGACTTTAATTTGCAATTCAAGATTCGGCAAAAGTTTCGCGCTCATATAAATTCTTTTGTTTTATCGCTTCGATTGGCAAACATTTTAGCAGAGTTTTTGTTTCGACGCCGCTAAAAAACAGTTTGTCCCTAGCCATTCAAATTGTAAGTTACTGTATTAACATAATAACATTGCAAAGCTGTGTAAAAAGCAAAAATAAAAATGAAACAACTGACAAATAATGAACTGACTGCGACCGCGCGTCGCCTTTTGATTGAAAATAATTTCGCGCCGGAATTTTCGCCCGATGTAACGGACGCGGCGCAATTGCTCGAAACAAGACAATCCGATTCGACGGAAAACCTGCGCGATTTGCGCGCGCTTTTGTGGTCTTCGATTGACGACAAATCTTCGCTCGACCTCGACCAAATCGAATATGCCGAACGATTGCCAAATGGTGATATTAAACTGCTTGTCGGCATTGCCGATGTTGACGCGCTCGTGCCGAAGAATTCCGCGATTGATAAATTCGCATATAAAAACACGGTTTCGATTTACGCGGCGCATCGCGTGTTTCCGATGCTGCCCGAACGGCTTTCGACCGATTTAACATCTCTGCGCGAAGGCGTCGAACGTCTCGCCGTCGTAGTTGAAATGAATGTCCGCGCCGACGGCGACGTGCAGACGAGCGACGTTTATCGCGCTTTGGTTTACAATCGCGCAAAACTTTCTTACGAAGGAATCGGCGCATGGCTCGACGAAAATGCGCCGATTCCTGAAAAGGTCGCCTCTGTCGCGGGAATGGAAGCGCAGGTTTTGCTGCAAAAAGAAACCGCCGCGCGACTTTACCAATTACGACGAAAAAAGGGCGCGCTCGAATTTGAAACAATCGAAACCTCGCCCGTCGTCGAAAACGGCGTGATTACCGGAATTAACTCCGAACGGCAAAACAGCGCGCGCCGGATAATCGAAAATTTTATGATTGCGGCGAACGTCGAGATGGCGGAATTTCTTGAAAATCGCCATTCGCTTTCTCTGCGCCGCGTCGTCAAAACTCCGGCGCGGTGGAACAGAATCGTTGAAGTTGCAAAATCTTTCGGCACAGATTTGCCGCAAATTCCCGATGCTCCCGCGCTTTCCGAATTTTTAACGCGCCGCCGTGCTGCCGACCCCGTTCATTTTCCCGATTTGTCGCTTTCGATTATCAAACTGCTCGGCGCGGGCGAATACGTCGTGCAGACGCCGGACGCGCCCGAATCGGACGGACATTTCGGTCTTGCGGTTCAGGATTACGCGCACTCGACCGCGCCGAATCGCCGCTATGCCGATTTGATTGTGCAGCGTCTCGTCAAAGCGACGCTCGCGGGAAAACCTTCGCCTTATACTTTCAATGAACTAACCGAAATCGCCGCGCACTGCAACGAGCGCGAAAGCGCCGCGCGCAAAGTCGAACGCCAAATCCGCAAAGTCGTCGCCGCAAGCGTGATGTCTTCGCGCATCGGCGAAATATTCGATGCGATTGTTACAGGCATCACGCCGAGCGGAACATTCGCCCGCACGCTTCACCCGCCGGTTGACGGTCGCATCGTCTCTGGCGAATACGGCTTGCAAGTCGGCGAAAAAGTGCGTGTGAAATTGATTTCAACAGATGCAGAAAAGGGTTTTATTGATTTCGCTTGCAGAAATTAAAACCTTTCTGTCGAGTAAAGTTAATGCTACAATTTTCCTGATTGGAGATGATTATTTATGATTACAATTACTTTTCCCGACCGCGAAACCGAAAAACGCGCGCTCGGTTTTCTGCTCGGACGCTTTTCCGGTCGCGTCTTGAAATCGGGCGAGCATCTCATTCCCGAAGTCGCGCTTGAGGCGCTTGCAGACCAGAATATTCCTTTTACCGTCGAAGGCAAAGCGACTTAGGAACAGCAAATTGCGCCGCTTCGAGATTCGGCTTTTGCTTCAACTAAAAACTTATTTTCTAATGCTGGACGAGAGATTCTATGAAACGAATCACATATTGGCTAACTATCACTTCATTCACTTTTATGCTCGGCGTAGCTGTCGTATTGCTCTGGATATACTTCGGTCATTCTACAGTTCAAATAGCGGAAAACGCGCCGTTTTCTCAGTCTCAAAATAATGACAATGCTTCCGCAGATTTACCGATTCTCGCTTACTGCGAACTGGCAAACAATCCTGACGAATACGACGGCAAGATTGTTCGTTTAAGCGCGCGACTCTTAATAGGTGTGGAAGGCTCTTGGATTTCTGACTCGAATTGCGGGAGAACTGACAATGCCGCAATTACTACGTCAAATAATGAAGAAGTATGGCATTCAATTAATCAAGCGAGAAAACAGAAAGGCAAAAAGATTTGGAGTAACGAAGTTAATTTGATAGTAGTCGGAAAATTCAAGAATGCCGTTTATAAAGACTGCTGCTTAATTACTCCATTTCAGTTTGAAATAATGCGGATTGAGAAAGCATCGGAAACATATTGATATAACATAGTTTTTTCTTTGCAGTTTAATGAAATCTCCTCGCGGCAGAGCCGCGAGGTATCAAAAGAGACGGAGTTGAATATCTTCATCTGACTTGCCTTGATTTTTGACATATTGCTTTAACATTTCTTCGGTGCCGTGCGAACCGACTGTGCTGATGTAATAACCGTCTGACCAAAACTCGCCGCCCCACATCTGTTTTCTGATTTCCGGCATTTGACGGAAAATCTCTTTGGCGGTGATTGATTTTATCG
>JALYZF010000226.1 GCA_030948995.1 Acidobacteriota bacterium | reverse complement strand
TCGTAAATCTGCCGGAAACCATCGTTTCGTCTTTTCGCGCCGCGCCGCTTTCCGCCGAAACAGCCGTTAATTTTTCGCTGCCGGAAAAGCCGCAGGTTTTTGATTGGTCGTTTTATTTCCCGACGCTTTTGTCGGTTTTTTGGCTGTGCGGCGTAGGCGTTACGGCAGGAAAAGTTTGTCTGGAAAGTTTGCGACTAAGCCGCTTTCGTGGCAATTCACGCTTCGTTGCTTTTACCGAAATCGACTGTCCGCAGATTCGCTCGTCCGAAACCGGCGCTGTAGTGTCTTTCGCCCTCTCGGAAGAAATATACACGCCGATGCTCGCGGGCATTTTTCGTCCCGTTATCCTGCTGCCCGCCGACATTAAAGAATGGACGACACCCGAAGAACGTCGCTGGATTATCGAACACGAATTAGTTCATCTGGCGCGGCGCGATAACATTGTCGTCATTTTTCAAGCATTACTCGGCATTATCTTCTTTTTTCATCCGCTCGTACGTTTTGCTATCCGGCAGTTAAGCATCGAGCGCGAATTAGCCTGCGACGAGCAAGTTGTCAGTTACGGCGTAAACCCTGTTCTCTATGCCGAAAGTTTGCTCAAAGCCGCCCACCGTGCACTCTCTCCGCTGTTTGCTTCGGCATCAGTTTCGTTCGCTTCAAGAAAAACTTTGCAAAAAAGGATTGACAACATTATGAATTCAAAAACTTTGCCCGCATCGAAAAAAAGCCGGTTGTTTTTCGCGTTACCGGCGGCGTTCATAATCTTCGTGATGTTCCTTCTCGGCTGTACGCAAGCGCGCCGGACAAATAAGGCAGAACAAGAAGTTCAGGAATATCTGCGGCAGATTGCCGATGCCGAAATATCCGGCGGAACGAGCAGTTTTGAACGTCTCGTCGCGCCCGAATTCGTCCGCATCGGCGCGGACGGGAAAGTCTGGAACAGAGAGCAGGCGCTCGCCGTCATTCGTCAATCGGGAGTTTCAAACATTAAATCAATTGAAATCGAAAACGAGCAGATACGAATTTACGCCCACACGGCGGTCGTCACCGGACTCGGTATCGCGCGCGGGCAAAACAGTGATGGCAATCAGTTTGTCGTGCGTAATCTCTGCACGTTCGTTCTTGTCAAAAGAGACGGACGCTGGCAATGCGTTTCTGTGCAGCAAACGCGGCAGATTTAATAAAAAACATTTCAAACGTATGAGTAAAAAACGAATCATTTATTGCAAATCTACAATCGTTCTCGGATTCATTTTTATTTTTCTTGCGGCAAGCTGGAAAGGAAAAATTGCTCATAGCCAAGCCGTGAGTGATGACAAGCCGGTCGAACAAGTCAGAAAAAACATTCAGGTTCTCAAAGGAATACCGGATTCGCAATTGCTGCCCGTAATGCACCAGATGAGAACCGCGCTCGGCGTGCGGTGCGATTATTGTCATATTGCCGAAAACGACAGTTATTGGAAAGACGATAAATCCGAAAAACAAACCGCGCGACAAATGATTCAAATGACGTTTGACATCAACAAAGCGAATTTCAACGGAAAGCCGGTCGTTACCTGCAACACCTGTCATCGCGGGCAAATCGAACCCGTGCCTGTTCCGGCTATCGGTCAAGGCGCGTTTGCCAATACCACCAAAGCAGAAGCGGACGCGAAACCCGCCGAGCCGCTGCCTTCCGCCGAGCAGATTTTTGATAAATACATTCAGGCAATCGGCGGCAAGGCGGCGATTGAAAACATTAAAACCAGACACGCGAAAGTGTTGCTGCTTCGACCGAAATTGGTTAATTCCGGCACACCGAAAGCGGCAATCATCAATCGCGGAGAGACTTGGACGATAGAAACTTATCAGAAATTTCCAGACAAATATCTATCCGTTATCACGTCGCCTCAAGGAATCGTTTCTCAAGGCTACAACGGCGCAAGCGGCTGGGTTAAAACCGCGCAGGGACAGTGGCGTGAGATGAACGCCGCCGAAATCGAGCGTGTCAAACGTGAAGCCGACCTTTACGCTGACTTGAAATTGAAAGAGCAGTATTCGTCAATGACTTTGACCGGCAAAGAGAAAATCGGCGAGCGGGAAACTTTTGTTATCGAAGCCGTGCGTGTAAAAGACAAGAAACCTGAAAAACTTTATTTCGACACGCAGGACGGATTGCTTTTGCGCCGCACATTGTTTACCGAAACAGTTCTCGGCTTGAATCCCGAACAAACTGATTTCGAGGATTACCGCGCTGTCGGTGGTGTGAAAATGCCGTTCACCGTGCGTGTTTCATACCTAGACGACAATCACTACGGTACAACACGCAACTTTGTGGAAGTAAAAAACAATATTTCTTTGAGTGACGATAAGTTCGATCCGTCTGACAAACAAAAGAAGTGAAAATGACTTCATTAATATTAATGGGCGAAAAGTTGAGCAGGAAACTTTCATGACGACCTCATCTTACAGATTCTGCGTATATATCTTAGCAGATACGACGAAGCCTCGAATGGCTGTGTAAAACTCCGATTTTTGGTAATTTGCGCCTATAAGTTATTGATCGTATTAGAGCGATTTTTGGAATTTTGAGTTTTTATACAGCCTGATGAATTGTTAGAGGCGGCTTACCTAAAATCGAATTTTTTGACATATTGTTAAATACGATTCGCCGCCTGTTCCCTGCTGCATTTTAAAATCATTCTTATTAATAAGCTAAAATCGCTTCCATTGCCGGGTCGCGGTTTTCGCGGAACGACTCGAATGTCGGCGGTGCGTAAAGCGTCGGGGCAATCCAGCGTCTCGCGTCTTGCGGCGACGACATTTGCCAGTAAAGGTTCGAGATAATGGCGCGGCTCTTGCTATACGGCAATGTTACGACATTGGTTTCGCCGACGAAATTCGGCGAGTCTCCGGTCGGCTCTCCGGCGAAAATGGAATTTGTGTTCCGCTCGAGCAAGACCGCCGCGTTGATTGCCGCGCTGAATGTCTGCCGCCCGACGACGACAAAAAGTTTTCCCTTTCGATTGATTTTATCGCGGCGAATAATGCCTTCAATCAACGGCTGCGCGTTCGTCGTATCGCCGCCGTTGCACCAGCGCAAATCAATCACGAGTTTATCAATTTCGCGCTCGTCAACCACTTTGAAAACCTGCGCGAAAAAATCTGCGGCGGGTTGTTTCGGGTCGTTACGCAAATTATTAACCGCGACATACATCGTCTTTGTTTCTGGCACAAACTCGAACCACAAATTCGTCGTGCGATTTTTCAGATAAAGCGGCAGAGGCTTCTGCACGGTTTGTTCAAAGAGCGTCCATGAAGGCGGCGGAACATCGCCGTAACCTTGCAAAGTTCTATCGGCATCGAGCGTTACCGTCCGCGTTTTTCCGTCCAAGCCGCGAATCGAGAGAACAACTTTGTCCCGTTCGGAATTGAGTCCCAGAGCATTCGGAAGAACCGTGCCGCGCAATAGTTCGGGCGCGATTCGCAAAGCGCGGTATTTATTAGTTTGCGAAATAAGCGGGTTGAGGGCGTTTAGTATTTCGTCGGGCGTATGACCGCCCCAACTCAGGATTTGCGCCCCGACTAAATCCGCGTGTTTCGCGTCCGCCGCAATGATAAACAGTCCTTCATCAAAAAAATACGTTTGAATCGGCAACGGCTCAAACGCATCTTTATCCGGTTTTCCGTTGAGCAGTATCGAATGGCTGCGACCTAAGAGTGCGACGATTTTTCGCAGCTCAATCTCGATTTGCAAATCCGAAAACTGCGGGATTCGGTTGAGCAGAGAATTAACCGCTGTATCAAAGTCTTGTTCGGAAGTCGCGGCAAAAGGTTGTTTCGCCACTCGTTTGATTTCGCGCGCGAGCAGAGAAACATCGTAACGCCAGCCTTCCTCACGCGACATTTTCGTCGTGTCTTCCGCGCCGACCAGTTTCTTAAAGCGCGCGTCGTCGCGGAGCGATTGTAAGTCGGCGTCATTGCGGGCAGCTTCCAGATTCGGAAATCCTTCGCCGAGCGATTTTTCGAGCCACGCCAGAGCGTTCTGCTTATCGCCGAGCAAAGCGTAGCACGCAGCGATGTTATAAGCCGAATTGTAGTAACGCCCGGCGCGCAGCTCGAACGCCTTTTCGTAATCCGCAATCGCGCCTTTGTAGTCTTTCGCGTTGTAGCGAGCATTCGCCAGTTGCACCCAAAAATCACCGTTAACCGGATTTGCCGCCGCGATTTTTTCCCACAGCGGAATCGCTTCGCTCCACAATTTATTTGCGGTTTTTTCGCTTGCCCGGCGCAATGTTTCGGCGAATGAAACGGGGCGCGACGGCGGCGGTTGAGCGATGACTGTTTGTATTGCGGTTAATAAGCAGACGGTGGTTAAAACCGACAACGCTAACAAAGATTTTGACTTACGGGGATGTGAAATTGAGGATATTCCCTGAGCCATTTAACGAGTCTCCTCCGGCAGTTTAATGTTTCATCAATAGTAAAACACTGCGAACGCGAAATTTGTGACAAATAAATTTGTTGTTAACATACTTGTGACGTAATAGATACTTGCAAAGTAATTGCTCAGGGCATCATAGGTAGGTGAAGAAAAGCAAGCAAATTTAACGAAGCTATTTTACGCGCTGATTAATCCACGCAGTTAACAAATCGGGAAAGCCCGCCGATAAATGCCACCACTCAAAAGGCTGTCCGGCTTCCGGCTCGATATTAAAAGCGTGCGAAGCTCTCGGCAAAACAAGAATCGTGTAGTCTTTGTTTCCCGCTTTATTGAGCGCGCGGTCAACGTTTGAGATGCTTTTCGCAACCGGAACAAGCTCGTCGCGCTCGCCGTAAATCACCAGCACGGGGACATTAACCTTTCCCCAATAATCAGCTGCATTGTAATTGGCAATTCGTCTGTAAAACGCCCAGAACCAATCGTCTTTCGGCGGAACGTGAAGCATCGGATACCATTTCGTGTTTCGCGCTTTCTCGGCTGCAACATCGAATTGCTCCCGACCTTCGCCCGTTCGCAAAACATCGACAAACATCTTGATAAACACGGTCGCTTCAGCGAGGTCATTGCCGGAGATACCTTGTGCACGAATTTGATTCGTGATGCTGTTGATTTCCGATTCATACAGTGGAACAGCACTGCCCGCGCCACTGATGACGAATGCTACATCTTTTGAACGTGATGCAACCAGCGGAGCAATCAGTCCGCCTTGACTGTGACCGTAAATGCCAATCTTTTGAGAATTGATTTCCGCCCGCTGTTTGAGAAAGTTAATTCCGGCAATCGCATCTCCGGCTAAATTGTTGAAATCCGATTGCTTCCAATCGCCGGTTGATTTGCCCACTCCGCGCTTATCATAAATAAGGGCGGCGATACCATAGCGAGTCAAATATTCGGCGAGAAACCGCGAAGCGTAACGACCTTCTGCGCCTGAACCATGAAGAAAAACAACCGCCGGGTGTGGTTCTTTGGTTAAGGGAAGCAGCAGCGTGCCGGAAAGCGTTACATCTCCGTTGCGAAAGCTGACTTCTTCCTGCTTGAAAG
>JALYZF010000218.1 GCA_030948995.1 Acidobacteriota bacterium | reverse complement strand
GCTTGAAGAAACAATCCGAGACGCTCTGCGGCGTTCCGATATTGTCATTTCGACCGGCGGTTTGGGTCCGACCGAAGACGATATTACGCGCAAAGTCTCGGCGCGAGCCGTGGGGCGAGAATTAGTTTTCCGCGAAGACGTTTTGGCAGAAGTTGCTAAAAGATTCGAGCAGATGAAGCGCCAGATGCCGGAAATAAACCGTCGGCAAGCGTTTGTAATCGAAGGCGCGCGCGTCTTGCCAAATCCGAACGGCTCGGCTGCAGGAATGTCTTTGGAAACGGAGGGGAAATTTTTCGTTATTTTGCCGGGTCCGCCGCGCGAAAACAAACCGATGTTTGAAAATTTTGTGCTGCCGAAGCTACGCGAAAGCGCGGGAGAAATTTTTGTCAAACGACGAATTCTGCGCGTTGCCGGAATGGGCGAATCGGCAGTTGACGAGCGAATTGCGCCGATTTATTTGAAATATGAAAACCCGCAAACGACAATTTTGTTTAATCGCTCGGAAATTGAAATTCATTTGACAGCGCAGGGTAAAACTGAAAATGAAGTTGAAAATCTACTTGATGAAGTTGCCGGGGAAATTGCTGCAACGCTCGGCTCGTCCGTTTTTTCTGTCAATGACGAAACGATGGAAGAAGTTATCGGCAAACTTCTAACGGAAAACGGAAAAACCGTCGCGCTTGCCGAAAGCTGCACAGGCGGTTTAATCGCCGAACGCCTGACGGAAGTTTCCGGCTCGTCCCGCTATTTCATCGAAGGCGTCGTCGCTTACGCTAACGAAGCAAAAACGAGAACGCTCAATGTTCCGGCGGATTTAATCGAAAAACACGGCGCGGTATCCGTTGAAGTCGCCGAAGCGATGGCAAAAGGAATGCGCGAGCGGGCGCAAACCGATTATGCAGTCAGTGTAACCGGAATTGCGGGACCCGGCGGCGGAAGCCTTGAAAAACCTGTCGGCTTGGTTTTTATCGGTTTTGCCAGCGAAATGGAAACAACCTCAATCAAAATAAATTTGCCGGGCGACCGCTATCTGATTCGCTGGCGCGCCTCTCAAGCGGCGTTCGATTTTTTGCGAAGAAAAATACTGAAAAAACACGAGTAATTTTAAGCTAAAATCCTTTTATAAACTTCTGCATCTACATTGCCGCCGCTGATGACGGCGCAAACTTTTTTGCCCGTAAACCTTTCTTTGTTTTCCACAATCGCGCCTAAAGACAACGCGCCGGTCGGCTCGACTTTTAGATTTGCCAAGTTGAAAAGCAAGCGCACGGCTTCAATTATTTTTTCTTCCGAAACTTCGACAATTCCGGCTAAACCATTTTGCAAAATCGCCCAGTTGCGGTTGCCGAGACTGATTGTGCGCGCGCCATCGGCGATTGTCTGCGGCTCAAATTCATTGAGGACAATTTTTCCCGCTTGAAAAGAGCGCGCCGCGTCGTTTGCAAGTAGCGGTTCTGCGCCGAAAATTTGCGCCGCGTTTCCCGCATCGCGTAGACCTTTTATAATTCCAGACGATAAACCGCCGCCGCCGACGGGCGAAATTATAACGTCGAAATTTTTTAAAGCGAGTTCCGCGCCCAAACTCGCGTTGCCTTCAATGACAAATTCGTCGTCATACGCGCTGGCGAAATATGCGTTTGGCATCTGTTGTGCCAATTGCGCGACTCGCTCGTTGCGCCCGATTTTGTTTGTGTCAACAAGGTCAACCGTCGCGCCGTAAGATTTTACGGCTTCGATTTTCACGCGAGCCGATGTTTCCGGCATCACGACCGTGCATTTTTTATTTAATAATTGGCAGGCATAAGCTAAAGCCTGTCCGAAGTTGCCAGACGACGCAGTTAAAATTTCGTCGTTCGGAACATTAGAAGCGAGATTATAAGCGGCGCGAAACTTAAAGCTGCCCGTGTGTTGGAAAGTCTCGGAAGCGATGGTTAAATCGACGCCCAAATATTTGCGGAGTTTTTCCGATTCGATAAAAGTTGTCGGATGAATCGCTTCGAGTAAAGTTTTCATTTGTTTAGAATCCGTCAGACAGGCTAAACTCGTCAAGAGGAATGAATCGAAAATATTTTGCAAATTTGCCGGAGCGTTTTACCCGCAATGTTTTAGGATTACACGCAGAAAAGGGCGGGCAATGGCTTGAAGATTTGCCGGAGGTTGTCGGTAAAATCAGCGAGAAATGGTCTTTGCAAATGGAAAAACCTTTTGCCGATTTGTCGTATAATTTTGTGGCGCCTTGCATTTTATCCGGTGGAACGAAAGCGGTTTTGAAAATCGGTTTCCCAGAAAAAGATTCACCGCTTTTCGGAGAGCAGAAAGCATTGCAGATTTATAACGGCAACGGCGCGGTGAAACTTCTCGCGTTTGATGCGAATTATTGCGCTTTGCTTTTGGAAAGGTTGATTCCGGGCGAAAATTTGAAATCGCTTTGTGAGACAGACGACGAACGTGCGACCGAAATCGCTATCGAAGTTATGCGTAGGCTTCGGCAAAAGCCGCCTGAAAACGTCGAGTTTCCGACGCTTATTGATTGGATGAGCGGTTTGCAGACGGCAAAGAAAGTGCGATTTGCTTCACGCTTGTGTGACAAAGCTCTAAATTATTTTGAGGAATTGTCGAACGATTCGGAAGAAAATCTTTTACTGCACGGCGATTTGCACCACGAAAATATTTTATCCGCCGGGCGCGAATCGTTTTTGGCGATTGACCCGAAAGGCGTTGTAGGCAATATTGGTTATGAAATCGGTGTTTTCCTGAATAATCAGCGGCGTTTGGTGCGGTCACGGCAAAATTTGCGGCAAATTCTGGAGCAGCACGTTCGGCAGTTTGCCCGAAGTTTTGAAATCGAGCCGCAAAATTTGCGGAAATGGGCTTTTTTGCAAGCCGCTTTGTCGGCTTGGTGGGTTTTTGAAGACAATGGAACGGGTTGGGAAAAGTGGACGGCTTACGCCGACATCTGGGAAGAAATAGGAGTTTAAAAAATAGAATGAACAATGCACAATTCGGAATGATTGGATTGGGAACGATGGGCAGAAACTTTTTGCTCAATGTCGCAGAACACGGAATATCAGGCGTCGGCTATGATTTAGGCGCTGATAAACGCGCGCTTCTATTGGAAGAAGGCAAAGATTATTCGATTCAAGCGGCGGAAACGTTGACGGATTTTTGCGCTAAACTCGAACGCCCGCGCAAAATTATGATGCTCGTGCCAGCCGGCAAAATCGTTGATTCTGTTATTAACGATTTATTGCCGCATCTGGAGACGGGCGACATTTTAATTGACGGCGGCAATTCGCATTTCGCCGACACCGAACGGCGCGAAACGTTTTTGTCGGAAAAGGGAATCGAATTTTTAGGCGTAGGCGTTTCCGGCGGCGAAGAAGGCGCACGCCACGGCGCGAGCATAATGCCCGGCGGCAAGCGCGAAGTTTACGAACAGGTGCGACCGATTCTTGAAGCCGCGTCCGCAAAAGTCAACGGCGAGCCGTGCGTAACGTATATCGGCGCGGCGAGTTCGGGACATTTCGTTAAAATGGTTCACAACGGCATCGAATACGGT
>JALYZF010000206.1 GCA_030948995.1 Acidobacteriota bacterium | reverse complement strand
ACATTTCGCACGCCGAAAAATCTGGCAATCAACGACCGCTGGTCGCCGACGGCAAATCTGACAAACGAATTTATTTTCGGCTACAGTCAATTCGGCTTCAAGTTCGCAACTGCCGAGCCTGATGCTTCAATTCCTTATACGTTTAATTTGCCGAATACGGCGAACACGAATTTTTCCTACAATGCGCGCAGCTTTCGGACATTGCAATATGTCGATAATTTGACGTGGATAAAAGGAAATCACGTTGTCAAAGGCGGCATCAACTTCCGTTTCGGCAGAGCAATTGACGACCGCGCGTCGGTTGCGGGAACGAATATCGAACCGACCGTAACTTTTAACGCTGGAACAAGCACTTTTGGCGCATTCGCTTTGCCGTCAACCGGCATAAATACGGCTAATGATTTACCGCGCCTTCGCAGCACGATTAACGACCTTCTCGGCAGAATCGGCGGTTATTCGCAGGCGTTCGTTTCCGACCCTGCCAATCCGAACCAGTTTGCTCCGGCAGGCACTCGTTACAATTACGTCGCCAAATATCCCGAATACGATTTCTACGCACAAGATACTTGGAAATTTCGCCCGAATTTAACTTTTGATGTGGGTTTGCGATATGAACCAAAATTCACGCCAACTTCAAACGGTAGACCGATTTTAGCTCCCGACAAACCTTTTACACTCGGTTCTGCTCCGGCAAACGATATTCGATTTGTCGAGAAAAAAATATTTAAAAACGATTTGAATAATTTCTCGCCTTCGGTCGGTTTTGCCTGGGACCCGTTTAAGGACGGTAAAACATCGGTTCGTGCAAATTACCGTCTTGCTTACGACCGTTTCCCGACATTTTTATTTTCGTCGAGCATCTTTCAAAGCGCGCCGGGAAATACGTTTTTCGGCAGCGACCCGGCATTTAATTCAGGCGGCAATTTATTGAGGAGTGGTCTTCCGGCATCGGCAGTAACTCCGAGAACAACTCCCGATGCTCTGCGCCAACCCGCCGCATTCGGCACGGGTTCGATTACTTTAATTGATCCGAACTTGAAGTTCCCTGAAATTCACGAATACACGGTCAGCGTTCAGCGCGAAGTTTTCAAAGACACGGTTTTTGAAATCAGCTATATCGGCAAGCACGGCACGAATTTATTCGGCGGTTACGATGTCAACCAAGTAAATATTCGGGCAAGCGACGCGCGATGTCCGGGTGAAACGTTTTTGAGTGCGTTTCAAGCTGCGCAAAATTCGGTAACAAGCTGCTTAGTTAATCTGCTTGTCGGCGGCGCAACTCCGGCGGCAAGTCTTACAACTTTCCGTTCGCAGTTTTCGACGCAGCTTGCTCAAAATTCGGTTGCCGCCGCCGCCGCAACCATTTCAGGAAGAAGTGGTGCAGCCGGTTCGACAAGTCCCGCGTTGACGGCAAACGGTTTCGACAAGTTTTTTTTCCAAAAATACCCGCAATTTTCGGGAGCGCTGAATGTTTTGGACAGCAACGACATTTCGCGTTACAACGGCGTGGAATTTATTCTAAAACGCCGCATTAACAACGGACTCGGTTTTCAAGTCGGCTACACTTTGAGCAAATCGATGGACACGCGCTCTTTCGACCCGACCTTTACGACCGTTGCAAGAGGTAGTTTAACTAGACCGGATTTAATTGGTCAGTCAACTTCCAGTACGCCGTTTGACTTAAATAATCGCCGTTTGAATTATGCGCCGTCGGATTTCGACCGCCGCCATATTCTTCAAGCAACGTATGTTTACGAACTGCCGCTCGGACGCGGGAAAATGTTCGGCTCAGGTTTGCCGCGCGCTCTCGATTATGTAGTCGGCGGCTGGCAACTGGCGGGCAATTTGATTTGGGCTTCGGGCAGACCGTTTACGGTTTATTCGGGCGCGAATACTTTCAGCAATGCCGTTCAATCAACTGCTGATTGCATTGATTGCAGCAAGCATCTCGGACATCTTATTCAGGAAAACGGAACGAATTACTGGTTTAGCGCCGACGACCGGACGAGATTTTCTATTCCAGCGCTCGGCTCAATCGGAAATACGGGGCGAAACTATTTTATCTCGCCGCGTTATTTCCAAACCGACGCTTCGCTTTCCAAGAAATTTAAGCTGACCGAAAGATTCAATTTCGATTTGCGCCTCGACGCGAAGAATCTGACTAATAATCCTTCATTCGATATTCCAGGATATGTTCTGCCACCAGTTAGCACCACGTTTGGACGCATTCGAGACAGTGTTGTTAGCAATGCGCGCAGAATGCAGGTTTCGGTGAAATTGAATTTCTAATTTAGGATTTCCTATTAAAGAAAAATCTTCATAAAGTTTGTTACAAACTTTATGAAGATTTTTCTTTTTAAATAAACTACCCCGCAGCAAGTTGACGGGGTTATTAAAAGAGGGTGATTATCTACTTGACGCAAGGTTAAGTAGATAATCACCTAATTTTTCCAGATCTTAGTAATTATTAACTTGGATTAGAATAGGTTTGCTTAAATGAAACTAACAAATCTATTGAGTCACACTGAAATAATAATCTCCAAGTGAATCATCTCGAGAGTTACCACTACCACACTCAGTATGCACACTTATGTGTAAGGTATGATCTTGACCATCTCGAATCCCCGGTATTTGAAGATATGCGGAGCTCATAACCGCAACTACATCTCCATCAATAGAATAAGTAAACTCTGAGGTGCCTTGAAATCCATTTGTTAAATCTACCCTAAAACCTTGGACAGTGCGATATACCTGAAAAGTTGGAGGATAACAATTACTAGGTGGGTTTGGTGGATTTCCTCCTGGTCCTCCTGGATTACTGCCGGGTGGTGGAGGATCCGAGCCTGGGGTACACGTGGCATAACAATAGTTATAATCTAAACTACACCTATTCAATTTTTCAGTTTCCAATTCGTTAGAGCATTGTTGTTGATAGTAATCCATATAGTTTTCACAATCTGCTTGAGGATAACCCATATTTCTACACTCTCTCATTTTTCCTTCAACGCAAGTTCCTGTATCTACAGGGGCAATGCGACAGGTGTAATAATTCTCGTCGCATTGACTGCAAAGTTCAAAGGCTCTTACTTTAAAATTGTTATCCGTCAGCAGTAAAAATCCACAAGCGATCAGCACAAGTAGCGTAAATAACTTCGTTTTCATAATATGTCCTCCTTTCCTTTACTTCTAAAAATTAAGAAAAATCGTCTTTCGTCTGATTATTAAGTAATTTCGATTGAATAAATTGAGTTTGTCTAACCAAAATTTAACTTAATTTAAATGCAGACAGTGACTCAGAATGAGTCTCAAACATCTTCTAAAAAATAATCTGGTTGATAACTTCCTGCTCTTTGTCTTGTGGCAACTTGCCGATCCAGTATTTCATCACCTCGCCTTTCTGGTTGGTTAGAACAAGTGTCGGCGTACCGCTCGCATCGAGGGCAGAAATCGGTGCTTGTTTGACTTCAATTCCGCTAATGCCTAGTTGATTTAAATGCGCCGTCGCTTCTTCCACCGATTGCGGAAAGACGGCAACAATCTTGACGTTTTTATCTTTCGTAGCTTCAACTAAGCGTTTATAAAACGGCGCGCTTTCATTGCAAAAATGACATGTCGTTTGCAGCGCAAGGATAACTGTTTTTGGTTGGTCGGCAAAGTTTTCATTAGGCAAATTGACGACCTTACCGACCGTCGGCTCAATTCTCGGTGGCTGCTCGGCACTGATGGGATTTCCGAATAAATAACGTTTTGCAATAACTCCGACTAATAGTAAAGCGACGATAATGATCAAGAGATTGGCAAAAAGCTCAACCTTTTGAGATAGCTTATTCATAAATTTTACGTCGTATTTAAGAAATGTTGTTAATCACAACAAAAATAATCCCGTTTATAATCAATGTCAAGAACGTTGTAGGATATTTGAGAAAGATTTTGTCAGACAATGGTTAAGGTCTTGTCGATTGCTGAAATATTTGAGGCAATTACTGTTGTCAAAACTGTTGAGAATAAAATTGGCAGATATTCAACAAAGATGTCTTGAAGATTTTCCATAGTTACAAGATGATCCTTCAAAATATGAGTTTTAAGTTTTCGATTGATTTTTCTATTGACAGTAGTGCTTCCGCTAAAAAGTTGTAACTCTTATACAAAACAAATTTAAAATTTAGATTATAAATATCGAAATTAACGATTAATATTCAATGAAAAATTTCGGAGATAACTTCTAATCTTTTTTTGCCTGATGGATGGTAATTATTACCTGTCTCATCTATTTAATAAATTTTCTCAGATTTGGCTATCAATTCCAGAAACGAACGATAATTCAAATTCTGTTGTTTGAGTGTAAAAGCAGCAATTGCGTCGCACATCAATTCAATTAATGCCAAGTTACGGAGAGCTTCAACCCTTCGATCAGTTGACAAGTCTTAATCACTTCACTCTTTTCACGAAAAATAGAATGAGCTTCCTGATTTGGACAATCTTTTTTGGACTCATTATTGGAACTGACTGCACGAGAAAGTGAACGTGGTTGTCATCAGACCCGATTTCCAAAAACTCGATTTCATATCGCTTTTGGATTTCTCCACAAATTTCCTTAAGTTTGACTTCGACCATTTCTAAAAAAACTGTTCGACGATATTTGGTCGGACACATGATGTGATACATCAAAATTGAAACGTTGTGGTTTTTATGAATGAACTTGCTCATTCAATCATTATAAAGCCGCAGCAAGCTGTCGAGGTATTACAACCATTGTGAATAAATTTTTCAAAAAAGCAACCCGCCGAAAAATAACGGCATCTTCATTATTGGCTGTGAGTCGTTCTTTTTAATTTCTAGTGGTTGGAAGCGCGGCTTTTGGTCTTTCTGATTCCTCCTGTTTCTTTTAGCCCGCCGAGTATGAGACTCGGCGGTTTTTTTATTTTTCACCGACGCTTTTAATTTTCTTGATTTTGCCTGCCGCAACTTCCAATTGAAGCGCGCGAGGCAGAGCTTCGACGGCTCGGGCAACTTGCGGGTCGTCTTCAATTAAAATTTGATTTGCCGCGACGCTTCCAAATGCAGCTATTGACAAGTTATAACGCAGGTGCAGTTTGATAAATGCCGATTCTTCTTGAATTTGTTTGGCTGAGAATTTCCAATCTTTGGATTCGTGCATAAATGCGTCAAAAGCAGCTAGAAATTTATCGGTTATTAAAAAATCCGACTGACGAATTCGCGCGCCGTAGCGGATTGGCTGCGTGATTTTATATTCTTCAAAACCTTTTATCGTGCCGCTTGAGATTTCGCGCGCGAAAAAGAAAAGCGGGTCGAGAAGCGCGATTTCGGTTTGATTAAGCGTCGGCGTTTTGACAATCTCATCCGGCGTAATACCGTCGCCGCCGTGGATTTTTCTGCCCGTTACGGTTTTTCCTGCAAAGGTGTTTTTTTCCTCCTCGCTCAAGCTGACTTTATGGTTGAAATAATCGTAAGCGGAAATGTGCGAATAATCGCGCTGAATCGAGCGTCCCGAAGGCGTATAGTATTTCGCAGTCGTCAAAGTCAAACCTGAACCGTATGGCAGATTGATGATGCTTTGCACAAGACCTTTGCCGAAAGTGTTTTCGCCGATAATGACGGCGCGGTCGTAATCCTGCAAAGCGCCCGTAACGATTTCGGACGCGGACGCGCTGCCCACGTTGACTAAAACGACCATCGGAATATTTTCGTGATTTGGATTCTTCGCCTTCCAAGTGTAATTATCAATCGAAAAACGCCCGCGCTGCGATAGGACGATCTGGTCTTCCTTCAAAAATCTTTCGGCAACTTTAACGGCTTGTTCCAAAATGCCGCCGGGATTATCGCGCAAATCCAAAATTAAAGCATCCAAGCCCTGCTCGTGCAAACCGTTTAATGCAGCATTAATTTCATCAGCGGTCGTGTAATTAAAACCTTCGCGCATATCGATGTAGCCGATGCCCGGACGCAGTAGATAAGCATCGGGAACGGACGGCTGCGGAACGCGGTTGCGGCGCAGTTCGATAATTTCCGTTTTGTTTGAATCGGCGCGTTCGACGGTTAAGCGGACAATCGTTCCTTTTCGCCCGCGCACTTTGTCGCGAACATAACCCGAATCTTTACCGGAAACTTGTTCGCCGCCAACCGCCAAAATTTTATCGCCGAAATGCAATCCGCCGCGCGCGGCTGGTGAATCGGGAAAAGTCGAAGTAATAAAGGTATTAGTTTCGCTGCCTTTTCGGTAATTAACGATTGTCGCGCCGATGCCGAAGTATTCGCTTTGCTGGTCTTCGAGCAAGTTTTGGTATTCGGTTGAATCGAAATAATTGGAATGCGGGTCAAGCGTGCGGAGCATTGCCGTAATCGAAGATTTGGTCAAATCGTTATAATCGACGCGCTTGCCGCCGAAATAATTTTTGTTAATAACGGCGAGCGCTTCGGCGAAATCCTGCGTAATTAAATCGTTTCGCATTTCTTCGGACAGATTGGCGAGATTTTGCCTTCCGCCGCCCTTTGGCGCAGAAGCCGCGAAAGAACTGCCGCGAGAAATCTTAAAAGGCTCGGCGACCGGAAGCTGTGAAACAGGTTTTGGATTTTTCTGGGCAAAAACGCACAGTGAAATTAGAAGAATAAAAATTGAAACAGAAGCAAATTTCTTTTTCATAAAAAGATTTCTCCGAAGCGAAAAATCCTGCGCTAGCGATTTTTCTCGTAGAGATAAAA
Organism: Acidobacteriota bacterium; assembly: GCA_030948995.1. Classification (GTDB taxonomy): domain Bacteria; phylum Acidobacteriota; class Blastocatellia; order Pyrinomonadales; family Pyrinomonadaceae. Next base: position 30,332 of record JALYZF010000206.1, on the reverse strand, counting down.
ACAAAACGAATTGCGGACTTTGGGCGAATCATACAAAAATATTTGCGCGGCGCGCAAGCTGCCGAAAAGCCCGTTTAGAATTAAATTTTCCGATGCTTGCAAAAAGGCGCAATGGCGGATTGTTTCCAGCAGATTAAAAAATTATTATCAATGCTTGATAAACAAGACGCATTTAGATAACAATCTTCTGATATGCCGCAGGAAAATAATTTTGAAGAAAAATTTCGCGCCGTCATCGAAACCGTCGATGTCGCCAACGCTTTGACCGAACCCTTGACACGCTCGATAGAAAATCTTTTGCGAATATCATCCGCCGAGATGAATTCCGCCGAAGCGTCGGTGATTGTCCGCGACGGCGGCGAGGGCGATTTGAGATTTTTGTCGGCAATCGGAAAAGTCGCCGAGCGGCTGGTTGACGTAAAAATTCCAGCCGGAAAAGGCATCGCCGGATTTGTTTTCTCTTCAGGTCAGCCGATGGCGATTTCCGATGTCGGCGAGGAAGAAAGTTTTTACGCCGACATCGATAAGCACACGGGTTATTCGACGCAGACGATTCTCGCCACGCCTTTGAAATTTAATGGCGAGATTGTCGGCGTTATAGAATACGTTAATCGCACGGAAGATGCGCCGAGCGAGGCTTTTACGGCGGACGAAATGGACAAAGCCGCTATTTTCGCCGAAGCCGTCGCTGCGCTTGTCAACGCATATGAATCGGCAAAAGTCTTTCGTGATTTGGGCAATAAAATGTTGAGCGAAGACGAGAAAAATAAGTTTAAAGAGCTTGGCGGATGGCTCGACGATTTGCGCGAAACGGCGGAACACAAAGAAATGATTGCGCTGGCGATGCGCGTCAGGGAAGTTGCCGGTCGCGGCGAAGCCGAACGGCGAATGTGTATGGAAATTTTAGACGCGGTTATACGGTTTTCCGACGCGAATCGTGAAACGAGTTACTTGAATTTTTAACGAAAATTTATGACGACGGTTTCGGCATACGAACAAGGCGATCGTTCTACGATTTCGACGTATTTTCAGATTGACGACAGTTGGAAACGGCGGTCGGGCAAAGGCGTGAGCGTGGCGATAATCGACAGCGGAATCGACGCCGCTCACGCCGATTTAATCGGCAAAGTTAAAGAATCGGTCGAGGCGAAACGGGAAAACACGCGCATCATTTTTGAACCGTCCGACGCCGGAGACTCAGCCGGACACGGAACGGCGTGTGCCGGAATCGTTACTAAAATCGCGCCGGACGCCGAACTTTACAGCATAAAAGTTTTAGGCGCAGGCGGTTTGGGCGATGGACAAGCGTTTCTCGCCGGATTGGAATACGCGATAAAACAGCGTTATCGCATTGTCAATTTAAGTTTAGGCACGACTAAGCCGCAGTTTTTCTCGCCCTTGCACGACCTCCTCGACCGCGCTTATCAAGCTGGCTGCATCGTCGTCGCTGCGGCAAACAATCTGCCGCAGCCGAGTTTCCCGTCGGTTTTTTCGTCCTCCTTGATTTCGGTCAGCAAAAGCGATGAAAAGGATTTTTTGAATTTCGGTTTCAAATTCGGCGAGATTATCGAATTGACCGCGCCGGGCATTAACGTCCGCACGGCTTGGCTTAACAATTCGTATAAAAATCTGACGGGCAACAGCTTTGCCTGCCCGCATATAGTCGGCGTCATTGCGCGGCTGCTCGAATCTTACCCGCAACTAACGCCCTTCCAAGTCAAATCTGCGCTTTACGCCATCGCACAGGAAAACCAAACTGAAAGTAAAAAAGAAGTATAAAAGGGTTTAGGCAAAAAAGGTTTTAAATTTTCCCGACCTAAATAATTAAAGCGATGTCTTAGGAATAATAGTTGCTTGATTTCGGTTATTCCAAAACCAAGCGTATTAATGCGCTTCACTTTTTTGAGACTAGAGGGAGGATTTTATGCAAGTAAGAAAAATTATGACGAAAAATCCGGCTTGCTGCACGCCGGATTCAACACTGCAGGAAGTTGCACATATGATGGAAATGTATGACTGCGGGTGTATTCCGGTGGTTGACAGCCAAAAGACGGCGAATCCGGTCGGGACGATTACCGATCGCGACATTGCGATTCGCACTTTTGCCGCCGACCGGAATCCGCTGGAGATGAAGGCGTCGGATATTATGACGAAAGACATCGTTACCGTAACGCCAGACACAAGCGTTCAGGAGTGTCTAAACGTGATGGAAAAAAGACAGATTCGCCGCGTCCTTGTAGTCGATAATAACGGCAGATGTGCCGGAATCGTCGCGCAGGCAGACCTTGCTGAATATGAATCGCATCCGTCGCAGACGGCGCATTTTCTCCGCGAAGTATCGGAAACAGACACCGAACACGACCAAGGATTTGAGTCTAATCGCACGTTCGATAACGAAAATAGAATACGCACACAAAGTAACCGTTCGTTTTCGCTAAATGAGTCACGTGAAACTCATCCAGAGCGCCGACACAAAAAGCATCGTAAATCACATCGAGAAAAAGAGTCGTTCTTTAACAGCACAACGCTTCTAGCGCTTTTGGGAAGCATCGGCATCGGTGCAGGATTAAGATATTATTTCGGTTCCGAAACCGAAAACAAAAACCGCGCTTTTACAGGTCGCAAAGTTAAAACTTTCAATCTCGACGCAAAAAACGCCGACACGACGAGACAAACCGAAACGTCAACTCCGAAAACACCCGCCGTTCAAACGACAACGACGCGAACGACCGGCAAGGATGCGATTACCGGCAGCGTCGATACGTTCGACAGAGTTGATTCGACCTTTAGCAAAACAAACGACGACACCGACTTGAAACCGATAACCGAAGTCGGGAAGACGGCATCGAACAGCTAGAGAAAATCTAGTTGTAAAGTTGAATTTGAGGACGGCAATATTGCCGTCCTCTTTTTTGTTGATTAAATTCCTTGCTAATGAATTCGCCCGTCTCTTTCGGTCGCGGTCGGCAATTCGAGCTTATTTCCGACACGGAAACCGCCGACACGCTGCGTTCTTTTCTTGATGAAGCCGAAGCCCTCGAATGGTTATTAAATAATTAAAAGTAAAAAGTCCGAAAATTAAAGTTTATCCTTGTCCCGCTTTGCTTAAATTTTTATTAAACCCCCGCCGCATGTAAAAATAATAGACAATTCCCCCAAACTCTGTTACAAAGTTAGCATCCGTTTCTAAAACTGCCCATTTTTATTACAGATTAATATTGCCATTTTGTTCTGCCCTTTTGAGCAGAAGATTAAATATTTATCTGAATTCGAGAGGAGAGAATCAACAATGAGAAGGAACTTTGCTCGAAGCGTTTTGTTTGTCCTGACAATAATGTTCAGCGCGGCTTTTACCAACCAGATTTCGGCACAAACGACGGTGGATGATTTAGTGTTCGGTAACACCAATAAAAATCTAGTTGATATTTCAGTTCCGCAGGGTTCAACGACGCTTGTTATTAGTCAAGTGTATGGCGGTGGCGGAAACTCAGGAGCAACTTATACAAACGATTTTGTTGAACTTTATAATCGTAGCGCGACGCCGGTAAGTTTGAATGGATTATCAATTCAATACAGCCCTGCAACTACTACGACAAACTTTACCAACATAACACCTTTACCAAATGTATCAATTGCTGCGGGTAAATATTTTTTGATTCAATATGCCTCAGGTGGTGCAGTAGGTGCTGCGCTTCCGAGTGCTGACTTTATACCCACAGGCGGCGCAACCTTTAATTTAAACGGAACAACAGGTAAAGTGGCACTTATAAACGGGTCAACTGCTGTAAGTTCAACTACTACTTCGGGAGCGAATGTGATTGATTTTGTTGGATATGGAACAACAGCCAACGCATCTGAAACCTCGGCAGCTCCTGCGCCAAGTAACACAACTGCCGATATTCGCAAAGCATCGGGTTCTCAGGACACTGATAATAACTCCGTTGATTTTACTGCCGCAACACCTGCGCCGAGAAATTCATCAACCGCAAGTCCCGCAGCGTCTTTTACAAGTGCTAATAACACAACATTCATAATCGGCACGGCAGGTAGTTTCACGATTACGACTTCGGGAACTCCCGCGGTAACGAGTATTACCGAATCAGGCACGCTTCCGTCGGGTGTAAATTTTCTCGACAATGGCAATGGCACGGCGACGCTTTCAGGAACACCGGCGACGGGAACACAGGGAAGTTATACGCTCACTTTTACAGCAAACAACGGAGTTTCGCCGAACGCAACACAGACATTTACATTAACCGTCAACGCTCCGGCAGTTGTCGCGCCGACGACGCAGGCGAACAACATTACTTTCTCCGGCACGACTCAAACGCAGACGACGGCGAGTTGGACGAACGGCAACGGCGCGGGCAGAGTCGTTTATGTAAATACGGTAAATTCATTCGCCGTTCCGGCTGACGGCACGACTCCGACGGCGAATACCGTCTATGGCGGCGGACAGCAAGCGGTTTATAACGGAACGGGAACGAGCGTTACGGTAACGGGACTAACGGCGGGAACGACATATTATTTTAGAGTTTATGAATACAACGGTTCGGGCGCGACGACGGTTTATAATACGACGATTACGACGAATAATCCGAACAGCGTTACCACGTCCGCGCCGACGCCGACGCTCGGCGCGTATCCGAATGCGACGGTTGCACTAAGCGGCGACGTGACGGTTACGCCGTCAGCCGCGCCGACGAATACGACGAGCATTAATGTTTCGACCGACAGCAATTTCAAAGGCACGTTTGCGGCAAATCCGACGACGGGCGTGATAATGATAACGGACGCGCATCCGGCGGGAACTTATACGGTAACCGTCAGAGCATTTAACAGCGCGGGCGCAGCGACGACGCAAACCTTTACTTTGACTGTTACGAGCGGTGCGGCGTGCGGCGGCGCGGCTGCATTTACCAACGCGACCGATGTCGTCGTCGGCACTAATCCTCAATCAGTAGCAATCGGAGATTTCAATAACGATGGCAAACAGGATTTAGCTGTTGTCAACTTTAGTTCAAACAATGTCTCGATAAGACTAGGCGACGGCGCGGGCGGATTCTCAGCCGCAACCGATGTTGGTGTCGTCAGTGGTTCTACTTCAGTAGCAATCGGAGATTTCAATAACGACGGCAAACAGGATCTAGCTGTTACCAACTATGGTTCAAACACCATTTCAATCAGATTAGGCGACGGCGCGGGCGGATTCTCAGCCGCGACCGATGTCGTCGTCGGCACTAATCCTCGATTAGTAGCAATCGGAGATTTCAATAACGATGGCAAACAGGATCTAGCTGTTACTAATATAGATTCAAACAATGTCTCGATAAGATTAGGCGACGGCGCGGGCGGATTCTCAGCCACAACCGATGTCGTCGTCGGCGGTTCTCCTGTTTCAGTGGCAATCGGAGATTTCAACAACGACGGCAAACAGGATTTAGCTGTTACCATCATAAATTCAAACATCGTTTCAATCAGATTAGGCGACGGCGCGGGCGGATTCACATCTGCGACCGATGTCGCCGTTGGCAATGGTCCTTTTTCAGTAGCAATCGGAGATTTCAATAACGACGGCAAACAGGATTTCGCTGTTGCTAACCAAAATTCAAACAATGTCTCGATAAGATTAGGCGCTTGCAACTTACCGACGGTTACGCTTGCCATCACTCCGGCGACGGGAACGGAAGCGGCAGAAACGCAATTTACCGCGACCGTTACAGCTTCGTCTGCGGTTACGACAGCGCAAACAGTCAATTTTGCTTTGACGAGCGGAACGGCGGGAACTGCCGATTTCACTTCGATACCGGCAACTATTACGATTCCGGCAAATTCAACGACCGGAAGCGCGACGTTCAATGTTTTCAACGATACGATTTACGAAGGCACAACGCCGGAAACCGCCACATTTACAATCAGCAATCCGACATCGGGCATCACAATCGGCTCGCCCTCGTCGGCGACCGTTTCGATAACCGACGACGATACTCAACCGACGGTCAGCATTGGCAACGTAACGCAAGCGGAAGGCAGCGGCGGCGGAACGACGGCGTTCAATTTCCCCGTTACCTTGTCAAATCCGACGACGCAGACGGTTACGGTCAATTATTCGACTTCGGACGGAACGGCTGTTGCGCCCGTCGATTATACGGCGGTTGTGAACGGCACGGTTACGATTCCGGCAGGTTCGACGACCGGCACGGCAACCGTTCAGGTTGTCGCCGACACAACAAATGAGCCTGACGAAAATTTCACGGTCGCTTTGTCGAATCCGGTGAACGCAACGATTTTGAATTCGCCCGGCACGGGAGTGATTCTAAACGACGATGCGGCGCCTTCGCCGTCACCGGGAACTATTCAATTTAATCCGACCGCCTACACGACCGCCGAAAGCGGCAGTGTTTCGCTGACCGTAACGCGAACGGGCGGAACGGCAGGTGCGGTGTCGGCAACTTATACAATCTTCAACGGTGCGGCGACGGGCAGCGCGGGCTGCGGCGCGGGCGGGGATTTTGACAATACCACTTCGGGCAGCACGGTTAATTTTGCCGACGGCGATGCATCGCAGACGATTAGCGTTCCGATTTGCTCGGACACGATTGCCGAAACGGACGAATACTTTTCCGTTGTGCTTTCTTCTCCGACAGGCGGCGCAACAATTGGCAGTGATACGGCGTTCGTAACGATTATTGATAATGATGCGGCGGTTACGCTCGGCGCTCCTTCCTGCACGGGACTGGCTACTTCGCCTTTGACCGCAGGTTCAACGAATAAGGCGATATTGTGCTTCTCGCTCGATTCAAATACGACGACTGATTTGACGAATGTAAATGTTCAATTCACGTCCAGCCCATTAGATAAATTTAACAATCCGCGTTTGTATAAATCGACGGATGCGACTTTCAATCCAGCGGAGTTTATAATCAACCCGGATGGAGGACCCGTCGGTGATACGATTGTTTCGCGCGGAACAGTCGACAGCACAAAGTTCACTTTTGCTGTGATTAATGAGTTTACGGGCAATGCCAAAGACGCTCCGCCCGCACCGCGACTGGCGCAGGGAATAACATATTTCTTCGTCGTTGCCGACGTTCTTTCTACCGTCAATGCTTCCACCCCGTCGACGGCTGCTTCAGTTTCACCTGCGGATGTTACGGTGCAGTCGGTGGCTGCGCCGAGGACTGCTCCGACGGCGACGGTTCCCGTTACTGGAACGACGGCGACCGGACCGACTTATTCCTTCGCACCGATCGGAACGACAGCTGCTCTGGTCAATGTCGGCGGGCGTGTTGTAACTTCCAGAGGTCGAAGTATCTCAAGAGCGGCAATCGTAATGACGGACGGTGCCGGAAATGTTCGCGTAGCTTATACGAACACTTTTGGCTATTACCGTTTTTATGATGTTGAAGCCGGGCAGACTTTAATCTTTGAAATAAAGAGAAAAGGTTATATCTTTACACAGCCGACGCAGGTTGTGTCTTTAACCGAGGAAAACACCGGCATCAACTTTACGGCGTATTAGAAATGAAGGCGGAAGCGTGAAAGATGAAGGATAAAAAATAAAAAGTTTAGCCCGATTCAATTCTAAATTCCGCTTTCCCGTAAATTGGCAAATACAATAAAAGAATGTGTTGGAGTAAATTTATTCCGGCACATTCTTTATCTCGTTAATTTTGTAAATTAAATTTCAAAAGAATCGAATTTTATCCATCTTTTCATCTTTCGCCTTCGTCGCTGGCTTTGAAACACTTTTGCAATTTATCGCGTAAAACCGTTAACATATCTTTACCCAATCTGAAGGAAGTAAAAATGAATAAAAAAATAATCTTCGCGGCAACAAACGTCCTTATGTTTGCGCTTTTTGCAAACGGCGTTTTTGCCCAGACGAAAACTACGAAAAATCCAAAAATGGGAGAAAAAATGTCAGGAAACTTTAAACTGCCGCCACTGAAAATTGAACAATATACGCTGGAGAACGGCTTGCACGTCGTCTTAAACCCGGACAACTCGATTCCGGTCGTCTCGGTCGCCGTTTATTACAATGTCGGCTCGCGTAACGAACGGATGGGTCGCACGGGCTTTGCGCATCTGTTTGAACATATGATGTTTCAAGGCTCGGAAAACGTCAAAAAAGCCGAGCATTTTCAGTATATTTCAAACGCGGGCGGCACGATGAACGGCACGACCTCGACCGAGCGGACGAATTATTTTGAGACTCTGCCCGCCAATCAATTGCCGCTCGGACTTTGGCTTGAATCCGACCGTATGCGCTCGCTCGCCGTCACGGAAGAAAATTTAACCAACCAGCGCAACGCCGTGCAGGAAGAAAAACGCCTGCGCGTGGACAATCAGCCGTATGGCGGCGTATTCGACACGCTCAACACGATGATTTATAAAAACTTCGCCAACTCGCATTCGACCATCGGCTCGATGGCGGATTTGGACGCGGCAACAGTAAAAGACGTGCAGGATTTTTTCCGCATTAACTATGCGCCGAACAACGCCGTTCTGGTAATTTCGGGCGCGATTGATTCCAAGCAGACAATGGAATTAGTCAAGAAATATTTTGCGACGATTCCGAAACAGCCCGCGCCGCCCGCGCTCGACGTAGCCGAACCGACGGAAGTGGCGAGAACTTATCAAAAATACGAAGACAAACTTGCGCCATTTCCGGCATTTCTTATCGGCTGGAAAATCCCGTCGCGCCGCACAACGGAATTTAAGGCGCTTTATCTGGCGGGAAAACTTCTTTACGACGGAGAGAGCTCGCGTCTTTATCAGAAACTTGTTAAAGGCGACGAATCTGTCGTGCAGCTTTTCGGTTCTTTAGATGAAAGACGCGGACCTTCGAGTATTTTTATCGGCGCGATTCCGAAACCGGACAAGGATTTAAGCAAAATCCGCGAAACGATTATGAACGAAGTCGTCGATATGGCGAAAAATGGTCCGACGGCGGCGGAAACTCAGAATCTGCATAACCAGTTAATCAACGATACGGTTCGCGCTTATCAATCTTCGCTCGGTCGGGCGCAGCAGATTGCCGAATATGCTTTATATGACGGCGACCCGACGCTTATCAATTCCGAACTCGATGATTTACTCAAAATTACTCCCGAACAAATTAAAGACGCGGTTAATAAATATATGAACACGGAAAATCGCGCGTTGCTCGATGTCGTTCCCGCCGGAAAATCAGGCGGCGCGGGAAATTCTAATCCAAAAGGAAATTAACCAAACGCTCGAAGTGGAGAATTATTATGAAGAAGTTGTTTAGTTTTATAATCTTCGCCGGTTTTGCAATGGCGTTTGGCGTCAATACATTTGCCCAAAAAACTATGAATGAAGATTTTCGTAAACAGGCGCCAGCACCGCTCGCGCCTAAACCATTTGAAATTGCCAAACCTTTTGAAACCGTTTTGCCAAACGGCTTGAAAGTCGTCGTTTTTGAAGACAAGCGCCTGCCGATTGTCAGCTATCGTCTGGCTTTCCGCGCGGGCGAGGTCAATGACCCGCAGGATTCAACCGGAATTACTTCCGCCGTAACCTCGATGCTCAACGAAGGCACGACGACGCGGACAAGCCAACAACTTGCCGACGAAATCGAAAGACTCGGCGCAAGTGTTTCGGCAAGCGCAAACGCCGATAATACAATTGTTTCCGCTTCGTCGCTTTCGCTCTATGCATCGGACGTAATGAAAATTATGGCGGATATGGTTTTGCGCCCGTCGTTTCCGGCAAATGAACTCGATTTATACAAGCGAAACGCAATTGAAAATTTGAAACTCTCTCGCGCCAATGCCGGATTTCTGGCTGACGAGCAGGTTTCTAAAATTCTTTACGGCACGCATCCATACAGTATTATTTCGCCGACCGCCGCCAATATTCAAAATTTAACGCACGAAAAGCTGGCGGCTTTCCATGGCAAAATGTTTGTTCCGAACAACGCGACTTTAATCGTTGTCGGCGATGTCAGCCGTGAAACTCTTTTGAAGGAAGTCAAAGAAAATTTCGGCAACTGGAAAAAGGGAAGCGTCGAGGAAATGAAATTTCCCGTGCCGCCCGCGAGAACGGCGACGACTTTAACAGTTGTTGACCGTCCCGGCTCGGCGCAGTCGAACATCGTTTTGTCGAATCTGGCGATTGACCGCAGCAATCCCGATTATTTCCCCGTTATTGTAATGAATCAGGTTCTAGGTGTCGGTGGCGCTGCGCGGCTTTTTATGAATCTGCGCGAAGCTAAAGGTTATACCTACGGTGCATATTCGAGTTTTGACGCCCGCCGTCAAGCCGGTTCGTTTGAAGCTACTGCCGAAGTTAGAACGCCGGTTACAGGCGCGTCGCTTCATGAATTTTTCTATGAATTGAATCGAATCAGAAACGAAAGAGTGTCGGAAAAAGAATTGCGAGACGCCAAGAATTTTCTGACCGGAGTTTTCCCGATTCGCGCCGAAACTCAGGAAGGCTTGACGAATTTAATCGTTCAGCAGCAGCTTTACAATCTGCCTGCCGATTATCTGCAAACTTATCGCGATAAAGTCAACGCCGTAACTTTGGAAGATGTCGAGCGCGTCGCGCAGAAATACATCACGCCCGACAAAATCGCCATCGTTATCGTCGGCGATGCAGAAGAAGTTTTGCCGCAGGTTACATCTTACTCGCAGAAAATCGATATTTTCGACACCGAAGGCAAACCGCTCAACGTCGCTGATTTCGGTAAAGCTGCAACCAGTAATGCGCCCACAGCAAATGTCGATGGCGTTTGGGAATTATCGCTTGAAGCACAGGGACAAAAACTTCCCGTAACTTTGACGCTCAAACAAGACGGCGCGAAAGTTTCCGGCACACTCGATTCGATGCTCGGCAAAGGCGAAATCACGAATGCCAAAATCAGCGGCAACAAATTAACCGGAACTGCCAAAACTCAGATTCAAGGTCAGTCGGTTGATTTGAATATCAGCGGAACGATTGACGGCGATTCGATGAAAGGCGTTATCAACACGGGAATCCCGCAGCTTCCGCCTCTGCCGTTTGAAGGCAAACGTGCTGCGGCTAAACCCTAAACGTTGAAAGAATTTTCTGTTGGAATAAAACAAACGGGAAAATAAAAAGCCTTGAGTTTTTTGAACTCAAGGCTTTTTCAATTGTAAATTAAATTACTGTTTCAGGTATTTAGCAAACCAATCGGTTACTTGCCCATACCAAAACTGCGAATTTTGCGGCTTCAAAATCCAGTGTCCTTCGTCGGGAAAAACGACGAGTTTCGACGGAACGCCTTTAAGCTGCAAAGCGGTGAACAATTGATAATCTTGGTCAACCGGAACGCGGTAATCAATCTCGCCCGCCGTCACCAAAGTCGGTGTGTTAAAATTGGCGGCGAATTTATGCGGCGACCATTTCTGATAATTCACTGGATTTTCCCAAGGCATTCCCTTGAATTCGTAATTGACGAACCAAAGCTCTTCGGTCGCGCCCGCCATACTTTCAAGATTGTAAACTCCGGCGTGCGAGACAAAAGCTTTAAATTTAAAACGCGGGTCGTTGTTGTGTCCTAAAATCCAATCAACCATATAACCGCCGTAACTTGCGCCCGCCGCGCCGATTCGGTCTCGGTCGATATATGGATTTTTGATAATATTTGCGACGCCGTTCATAATATCAACGTAGGCTTTTCCGCCCCAATCAGCGGAAATGTCGTTGACGAATTTTTGCCCGTATCCGGTCGAGCCGCGCGGATTCGGCATAAAGACGACGTAACCTTGATTAGCGAAAATCTGCGGGTTCCAGCGATAACCCCAATTGTTGTTCCAAGCGCTTTGCGGTCCGCCGTGAATCAAAACCAGAAGCGGATATTTTTTGCTCGCGTCAAAATTCGCTGGTTTCAGCAAAAAGCCATGAATTTTTTGATTCATCGCGCCCGTCCATTCAACGTCTTCCGGCTTTTGCAAAAAATTCATTTCCGCATTTGCGCGACTTAAATTTACAACTGTTGGCGAATCGACCGAAGCGCGATAAACTTCCGGCGGCATTGATACGGAACTAGCAAGAAAAACTAATGTTTTTCCGTCGGGCGAGACGTTTAGATTGCTGCTGAATCCGGTTTGAATAAGGTTTTTGTAAGACGGCGTGTTTACGCCTTTGGCAGACTCGACCGGAACGCTGTAAATCGGTTGCAGCCCGCGTTTTCCAGCGGTAAAATAAATCATTTTTGAGTCGGGTGAAATTACAAGTTCTTCCGCCTGCAAATCCAAACCAACCGTTAATTCATCGCTTACTCCGGTTTGCCGGTTGTAACGCATAATGCGCCAACGGTCGGCTTCAAAACCTTCGGTCGCCTGCGAGCGGTAAATGATATATTTTCCGTTCGGCGTATAAGCCGGAGAAACGTCGTAACCTTTATTGCTCGCCGTAATATCGCGCGCTTCGCCGCCGCCTACGGGAACGATATAAATATCGCTGTTGGTTGAAATGGCTTCAACCTTGTCTGGATTTCTCAAAAATGCGACTTCTTTCGAATCAGGCGAGAAGGCATAATCAAATCCGGTCGAAGCCGCGTAAGGCGGAGCATCGAAATCACCGGGCGTTAAATCTTTTGCCACGCCGCCTTCGCTAGAGACGACTAAGACATGCGTGCGCTTGCGGTCGCGCCATTCTACCCAATGTCTGTAAAGAAGGCGGTCGGTAACGTGCGCTTGAACTTTGCTTGCGTCGTTTGCTTCGTCCTTTTGTTTGTTGCATTCGTCAAAAGCACATTCGGGATAAACTTCTGAAATGAACGCAATCCATTTGCCGTCGGGAGACCAGACGGGATTTCCCGCGCTCGTGGAAATGGTCGTAACCTGTTTTCTGTCGCCGCCGTCCGTATCCATCGTCCAGATTTGCCCACCGTTTGTAAAAGCGATTTTCTTGCCGTCGGGCGACCAGCGCGGGCTTGAATTTGATTTGTCGCCTTTACTAATTTGTTTGGGTTCGCCGCCTGCCGTCGGCACAATGTAAATTTGCGTCAAAGTTTTATTCGCCGCCATATCGACATTTCCGATGGTGTAAGCAACCATTCGACCGTCAGGCGAAATCTGCGGGTCGCCGACGCGACGCACTTTCATTAAATCGCTGAAAGTAAAACTGGTTTGAGCGTTGACATTGCCGATTAAAAAGGTCGAAAAAAGTAAAAAGAAGAAAATACGTTTCATATTTTTATGCGTCCGAAAAAGATGTTTAGAGCAAATTATTATTGCACAAAACAAATGCTATTTGAAAATAAACTCTAAAACAATTAGGATTGTTTCCAAAGATAAAGGAGAAATTTGATGAACCGACCGCCGCCATATTTTCCGCAGGAACAGCTTTCGCCGCCCGACCCTAATCGTTACAAAAAATTTAAGCTCTATGTGGTTTTAGCAATTCTTGGAGCTTTGCTGCTTCTTTTAGGCGCGGGATTTGGAATTTTTTACCTCGTCAGATGGCTGTTTAATTAGTCGAAGAAAAAGCGATTATAATTTAAAACAAAAAAAGGGTGTGAAATTTTACGTTTCACATCCCTTTTGATTTTCAGTCTAAAAAATTAGCGATTTACTTGGGACTGCATTTTTATGGCATTTGCCTTTGCGCCTTGAATCGCTAGTTGTTTGGCTTCAGGCAAAAGCTCGATAGCTCGTTTTAATTGGTTGTCGTATTGATTGAAAACCTGAAATGAAGTCGTCGAACCGTAAGCCGCCGTAACTAATTCGCTTCGCAGCATGCGTTCAACAAATTCGCGTTCCTTATCAATCTGCGTCGCCGAAAGTTTGTATTTATCAATCGCAAACTTTTTGAATGTTTGATAAAGATTTTCGGTAACGACAAAATCCTGTGGTTTCAAATCATAATCAAAAGCAATCGGACGATCAATCTTCAAACTTTCAAAGCCGGGTGCTTTGCCATAAGCCAGATTTAGTGTGAAAGCGAAAATCGGGTCGATGATTTTTTGTTGGGCGCGCGCTCTTTCTACTGAAATCGTTTGCGGTTTGATTACTTCATCGGGATTTATTCCACCGCCGCTGTAAACGGCTCTGCCAGCGTCGGTTTTACTTTCCGCGCCTTTCGGCGTTTCAGGTTTTGAATCATCGCGCAGCGTTCCGCCGTTGGTGTAATAGTTGTAAAGATTTCCGTCCGAATAATCGCGCTGAATCAAGCGTCCCGACGGCGTTTCATATTTGGCAATCGTCAAAAGCAGCATCGAGCCGTATTCTAACTGAAACGGATTTTGCACCAGACCTTTGCCGAAAGTATTTTCGCCGACTATCAAAGCGCGGTCGTGGTCTTGCAGCGCACCGGTCAAAATCTCGGAAGCCGACGCCGTGTTGCCGTTGACAAGCACGACCAGCGGAGTTTGGTCTGGCGCGGGATTATCCGCCGGATATGAATCCGCAGCACCGTCAATCCGACCCTTTTGCGTGAAAATAGTTTGACCGCGCGATAGAAATGTATTGGCAACACGATACGCCTGACTGACAAGACCGCCGCCGTTATTGCGTAAATCGAGGACAAGCTGGGTCATTCCCTGCGCTTTTAATTGCCTCAAACCCTGAACGAATTCGGCATAAGTGGTTTGGTTAAAGCCGCCGCTCATCGCCATATAACCGATGCCGGGACGAATCATATAAACTTCCGAAATCGAAGGCTGCGGCACGGCGTCGCGGACGATTTCAACGTCTTCGCGCTTGCCCGTGCCGTAATGTTCAACCGTTATTTTTGCCGTCGTGCCGCGCGGACCTCTGAGAAATGTCCGCACTTCGGAAAAGTTTTTTCCGAGCATTGACATTCCGTTGACCGCCAGAATTTTATCACCGTAACGAAGTCCGGCGCGATTTGCCGGCGCGCCTTCAAATGTGGCTTTGATAAAGGTTGCAATGACTTTTCCGTCGGCATCGCTCAAATCGCCGATTGTCGCGCCGATGCCGAAATATTGCGAGCTTTGGTCGGTGCGAAACTGCTCGGCTTCTTTGGCGTCGAAATAATTCGAGTGCGGGTCGAGCGTGTGCAGCATATTGTCATTGACCGATTTAAATAGCTCGTTATAATCGAGCTTTTTGCCATTGACGTGCTTGTCTTGAACCAAGGTTAGAGCTTCGGCTAAATCCTGCTCGATAACTTCACCGGTAACGACTCTCGTTGATTTTGCAGTCGCCGCTGCGCCGGAAGTTTTAGGATTGATTTTAGAAGTAGTTTCTGATTGGGAAAAAGCGTTTGTAAAAAGTATTGCAATTAAAAGCAAACTGCCCGAAAGCGTATAACGTAATTTCACTGGAAAAATCTCCTTGAATTTTGACTGCTGAAAATACCGTATTTTCGGTTAAAATGATAACATCTGTTTGAAGGAAATGCGACAAAAATAGTTGCACGACCTTTGAAAACTAAGGCAAACTTTTACCGTCGAAATAATCGCCGTCCCAAAACTAAGGATGAAAAAACTAATACTTGTTTTATTTTTATTGTGTCTATCGAGCATTTGTATAATGGCTCAAACACAACAAACCGAACAGACTTTGCAAGAAGCCAGAATTTTGTCGAAACCGCGCGCGATTTACACAGATTCTGCAAGGAAAAAGGGAATTAGTGGAACAGTCCGACTACGAGTTGTTTTTTTAGCGAGCGGTGAAATTGGAGATATTACTTTTGTGAGCGAAACTTCCAAAAAAGGCAAACTTACAAAATACGGTTTAGTTGAACAGGCAATTGAGGCGGCGAAAAAGATAAAATTTACTCCTCAAATAAAAAACGGTAAGCCGATTACCGTAACAAAACTAATTGAATACAATTTTTTACTTTATTAAAAATGCCTCATTTATTAGAAATAGAAAATCTGCAAACTCATTTTCCGACACGCGCCGGAATTGTCCGCGCCGTCGATGACGTTAGTTTTTATATTGATGAAGGCGAGCTGGTCGGACTTGTCGGCGAATCGGGCAGCGGAAAATCTATCACGGCGCTTTCGGTGATGCGCTTGCTTTCGCAGCCGGGGAAAATTGTCGGCGGCTCGGTAAAATTTAAGGGCGAAGAATTGACGACTGCAAGCGGCGAGCGGATGCGCGAAATTCGCGGCGACGATATTTCGATGATTTTTCAAGACCCGATGACTTCCTTGAATCCGGTTTACACCGTCGGCGAGCAGATTGCGGAAGCCTTACGCCTGCACCGAAAATTGGATAAACCGACGGCTTGGAAATCGGCAATCGAAGCGATGGAAGAAGTTTCAATACCGGATGCTGCGCGACGCGCTAAAGATTACCCGCACCAGCTTTCGGGCGGGATGCGCCAGCGCGTAATGATTGCAATGGCTTTGGCGTGCAATCCTGAATTGCTGATTGCCGATGAGCCGACGACTGCTTTGGACGTTACAATTCAAGCACAAATTTTGGAACTTCTTGATGAACTGCGGAAAACTCGCAAGCTCGCAATCCTGCTCATCACGCACGATTTAGGCGTCGTCGCCGAAGTCGCAGACCGCGTTTGCGTGATGTATACGGGAAGAATCGTCGAAGAATCGGGCGTTAATGAAATTTTTGAACAACCAAAACATCCTTACACGCAGGGCTTATTGCGTTCCGTTCCGAAATTAAGTGAAATCGGCGAAGCTAAAGTAACACGCTTGCAAACAATCGAGGGAACTGTTCCGTCTCCGACGAATTTGCCCGAAGGTTGCCACTTTGCGCCGCGCTGCCCGTTTGTTCACCAGCGCTGCATGCACGACCCGATGCCGCTTTTTGTTCTTGAAAACAACGTTAAGGTAAGATGCGTTTTGTATGAAGGAAAAGATTCTGAAAGGGAAACGAGTTTTTCTGCGACAGCCGACCGATAAAGATTTCGGGGAACTTGTTTTGCTCTATAAATCGAGTCGAAAATTTCATCGCGGTTTGGTTCAAACGCCGATTACTAAAAAGGCTTTTGAAAAGTATTTAGCGCATAGCCGGCAGGAAACAAACAAGTACTTTTTGATTTGCCGCAACAAAGACGGCGCAATTGTCGGCTCGGTAAATCTTTCGCAAATATTTCAAGGCAATTTCAAAAACGCCTATCTCGGTTATTATTTAGGCGAAAAATTTACGCGCCAAGGGATTATGACCGAAGCTGCCGAGATTTTATTACGATTTGCTTTTAAGGGCTTAAAACTTCACCGTGTCGAAGCTAATGTTCAGCCGGAAAATCTGCCGTCAATCAAAGTTTTGCAAAGAAACGGATTTACAAAAGAAGGCTTCTCGCGCCGGTATTTAAAGATCGGCGGACGGTGGCGCGACCACGAACGGTGGGCGATAATTATTGAAGATTGGAAAAAACACCATAACACAAAAGATGAACGCAGCAGTTGAAAAAACCGTAAACACCGAACTTATACAAGTCCGTAATTTGGTGAAACATTTTCCGATAGAAAACAGCGACGATGTTTTGCGCGCGGTTGACGGCGTTTCGTTCAGTATTCTCGCGGGTGAAACTCTAGGTTTGGTCGGCGAATCCGGCTGCGGAAAATCAACCGTTGGTCGTTGTTTGCTGCGTCTTTATGAGCCGACGAGCGGCGAGATTTTATTTGAAGGAGAAAATCTCGTCGGCTTGAATAACAGGGAAATGCAAAAGCTGCGGCGCGAGATGCAGATTATATTTCAAGACCCGTATGCCAGCTTAAATCCGCGCCTGAATATTTTTTCAATCGTTTCCGAACCGCTAAAAATTCACGGCATCGGCAATAAAACCGAACAACGCGAGCGCGTCGCCGATTTGTTGAAAAAAGTCGGACTCGACGCCGATTATATGTTTCGCTACCCGCACGAATTTTCCGGCGGACAGCGGCAGAGAATCGGAATTGCGCGGGCGCTGGCGCTGAATCCGAAATTGATTATTGCTGACGAGCCGGTTTCCGCGCTCGACGTTTCCGTTCAGGCGCAAGTCGTTAATTTGCTACAGGATTTGCAGGCGGAGTTCGGCTTGACATATCTTTTTATCTCGCACGGTTTGGCGGTCGTCGAACATATATCTCAACGGGTCGCCGTGATGTATCTGGGAAAAATCGTCGAGATTTGCGAGGCGAAAGAGCTTTACGAAAATCCGTTAATGCCTTATACGAAGGCGCTTTTATCCGCAATTCCCGTTCCCGACCCAAAAGTAAAACGCGAACGAATCGTTCTGAAAGGCGATGTTCCGACGCCGATAAATCCGCCGTCCGGTTGTCGTTTTCGCACGCGCTGTCCGTGGGCAATTGAAGATTGCGCGCGAATTGTGCCGGAACTAAGCGAAATCGAGCCGAATCATTTCGCCGCCTGCATTCGCATTGAAGGTTACGATTCCGCGCCGCCTTTGGAAGAAAAATTGAATTGAAACTTGAATGTGTTATTCTGCGTAAAAGCGTTTGATTATTCAAAAAAAAGTTTGCGTCTTTTGATTGGTTTTTTGTCTTTCAAGGCAAAACGCGCAAACTCGAAAACCATTTAAATCGGAGAGGAAAACTTTTATGAGCGAAGAGAATTCAAATTTGAACGAACCGAACCAAAGCGAATGGCAAGCGCCACCGCTGCCCGAAGAAATAAGAAACACGGACGAACCGGCGCGTATGTCGGAAGTCGCAACCTTAGGCAACATTTTTATCTCGCCGGGCGAAACTTTCGAGGATTTGCGAAGAAAGCCGCGTTTTATTATGGCGGTTTTGGTGATGATTTTTCTGGCGACGGCTTTTCAGTTTTTATTCACGCAGAAATTGGGCGAAGACCGTATGCGCTCGTTTATGGTCGAGCAGATGGATAAAAGCCCGATGACCCAATCGCTCGCGCCCGAACAAAAACAACAGGCGATTGAGCGGGGTTTGAAAATCGCTTCTATTACCAAATATTTGATTCCGGTTTTTCTGCTTATCGCTTTTGCAATCGGCGGTTTGCTTTACTGGTTAGGCGGAAAGGCAATGGGCGGCACGGGAAATTTCCTACACGGCTTATCGGCTTGGGTTTATTCGAGTTTCCCGCCTCTGGTCGTAGCGATGCTGGCTAATTTTTTAATATTGATGCTTAAATCAGTCGACGAAATTGATATTGGCAACAGCCAGCGCGGGCTGATACACGCAAATCCCAGCTTTTTTATGGACGGAAAATCAATGCCCGTTTTGGCGACGATTTTAGGAACGCTCGACTTTTTTCAAATCTGGGGCTGGATTTTAGCTGCAATTGGTTTGCAAAAATTAATGAAGCTGTCGAAAGGCTCGGCTTGGGCGATTGTTTTGATAATTACCTTGATATTCCTCGCCTTTCGCGTTATTTCGGCATTTTTTAACGGGAATCCGGTCTAGTAAAATTACGAATTACGAATTAAAGGGAAGGCACAATTCGTAATTCGTAATTTGAAATTCGTAATTTATATTACTCATATCTCAAAGATTCAATCGGGTCGAGCCGCGCCGCTTTCCAAGCCGGAAATAATCCGAAAATAATTCCGATGCCGACGCTCGCTCCAAAACCGGCAATCGGCGCCCAGAGCGGAACGTAGGAAGGGAAAATCAATCTGACCAGAAAGGTTAAGCCCCAGCCGATTAGCAGTCCGAGAAGTCCGCCAAAGCCGGTTAAGGTCGCGGCTTCAATAAGAAATTGCAGAAGAATGTCGCGCTGTTTTGCGCCGATTGCTTTGCGAATGCCGATTTCGCGCGTTCTTTCAGTTACCGACACGAGCATAATATTCATCACGCCGATGCCGCCAATCATCAGACCGACAGATGAAATAACAATCATCGCAATCGCCACGCCCGCTGTTATCGAGCGAAAATTGCTGATAATTCCTTCAGCCGTTTGAATGCCGAAATTGTTCGGCTCGCCGTAGGCAACTTTGCGGCGAAAACGAAGCAGGTCGGTTACAGCATCTTTAGCTTCTTCTATTCTGTTCGGACGCGCTATCGCCAGTATAAATAAATCGTCGGCTTGCGGTTTGATTTTCAGCGCGGTTTTCAGCGGCATATAAAGGACGTTGCTTTCGTCGCCGCCGCCGCCGAATTGTTCACGTTTTTGCATCAAACCGACGATACGAAACTCCCGACCGCCGATGTCGATAGTTTCGCCGACTGCCGAACCATACGGAAAAAAATTATCCTGCACGCTCGATCCGACGACGCAGACGTTCTCCGCCGCGTCCGTTTCGCCCTGCGTGAAAAAACGTCCTTCGATTAAAATATCGCGTCCGGCGCGTTCGTAATCGGGCAGCGTTCCGTTCATATCAATCGAAGCCGAGCTTTTTCCGTTTTTGCTGACGTAAGTTTTTTCTCCGAAGAAATTGCTCGAAACGTCCATAAGCGGAATGCTATATTCGACGGACGGAATATTTCTGATGGCGTCTGCGTCTTGCACCGTTAAGGGTTTACGCCTACGTTCCTCGCGCGACGGCGGCGAGAAATTTCCGATATTAAATTTATAAACAAAAATCGAGCGCGTTCCGAAAGATTCGATTTGTTTTGAGACAGCCATATCGATTCCGCTGATGATCGACGAAATCAGCATCACCGTAATCACGCCGATAACCACGCCGATAACCGTTAAAAAAGAACGCAGTTTGTTGCCGCGAATCGTATCCATCGCCATTTTCAGGTTTTCATAAATGTTATTGCGGAAAAATTGAATCGGATTCATAAAATTATTTAATCGGCGCGAAGCGCTTCAATCGGGTCGAGTCGTGCCGCTTTCCAAGCGGGAAATAAACCGGCGGCGACGCCGATTCCGGCGGGAACGAGAATGCCTACAAAAATCGCCCAAATCGGAATATAAGTTTGAAATAGAAATTGCGAAATTATTTTTCCGCCGAGCCAAGCGATGATTAAGCCTATAAGCCCGCCGATGAGCGCAAGCGTCGCCGATTCAAAAAGAAATTGCCGCAAAATATCGCCCTGCCGCGCGCCCAAAGATTTTCTGATGCCGATTTCCTTTGTTCTTTCTGTTACGGCGACGAGCATTATATTCATAATCACGATCGCGCCGACAACCAGCGCAATTGCCGGAACGAGCAAGATTACGATAAATGTCGGACCTAAAATACTGTCGCGCAAACCGGTAATTGCATCGGGCGTGATAATACCGAAATTGTCTTTTTCGCCTGAGGCGAGTTTGTGCCGGATGCGCATCAGCGTTCTGACCTCCTCGACCGCATCTTTAAAAAGCCCTTCGGATTTTGCCGTAATCTCGAAATAAAGCGAACGATTGTTTATCAGCGGTCCAAAATTTACGGTGTAAGTTTTTATCGGAAGATAAACGAAGTTATCCTGTGGGATATTAAAAACAGTTCCTTTCGCGGTTTGCACGCCGACAACTTTGTAGGGAATTCCGCGAATCTCGATTTCCTGTCCGACGGGCGAACCGTATGGAAACAGCTTATTGGCAACATCTTTGCCAAGATAACAAACGTGCGCCGCTCCCTCGTTCTCCGTGTCGGTAAAAAAACGTCCGTCTTCAATGTCTAGCTTTTCAATTTCGGCGATTATCGGCTGCATTCCCGAAACACTGATGCCTTCCATCGTTATCGCTCCGCGTTTTATGTCAGCCGAATTCGGAAGCGCTTTCGCGCCGATTTTATCAATAAGCTGCGCGTGTGCGCGGATATAATCCATATCCTCGAAAGTCAATTCCTTATTGCGGCGCTGCGCGGCGGCGATTGTGTCGGTATCTTTGAAATCTTCAAAAAAATTAAAGCGCCTGACGGTAAAAGCATTCGAGCCGATACCGGCAATTTTTTCGTCAACGTATTTATTAAAACCTTGCAAAATCGATAGCACCGTCATAAAAGCCGCGACGCCGATAATCATTCCGAGCAGCGTTAAAAAAGAGCGCAGTTTATGCGCCCAAATTTGTGTGACGGCGAGTTTTAAGGTTTCCAGTAAATTCATTTCTTTAACGGTGAACGGTGAATGGTGAACGGTTAGTGAAAGAATTTTCCTTAACTAACCGTTCACCATTCACCGTTCACCACTTATTTAATCCTCTCGTCTTTTTCAATCAATCCGTCGCGGATTGTGATGACTCGGTGCGCGCGAGCGGCAATATCGTGTTCGTGCGTTACCAAAATTATAGTATTGCCATCGGCATGGAGTTTTTCAAACAGCGCCATAATTTCATAACTCGTTTTCGTGTCGAGCGCGCCTGTCGGCTCGTCCGCCAGCAGAATCGAAGGATTATTGACAAGCGCGCGGGCAATTGCTACGCGCTGGCGTTGTCCGCCGGAAAGCTCGTTCGGTTTGTGCATAACGCGATCGCCGAGTTCGACTGACGCGAGTGTTGCCTGCGCGCGTTCGTGACGTTCGGATGAACCCATTCCGGCGTAAATCAAAGGCAGTTCGACATTGTGCAAAGCGGTCGCGCGCGCAAGAAGATTAAAAGTTTGAAAAACGAAACCGATTTCTTTGTTGCGAATCGCCGCCAACTCGTCGTCCGTCATCGCCGAAACGAGATTGCCGTTTATCCAGTATTGTCCTTTGCTGGGCGAATCGAGACAGCCGATTAAATTCATCAAAGTCGATTTTCCCGAACCCGACGGTCCGATGATGGCGAGATATTCGCCTTTTTCAACTTCAAATGAAACGCCTTGCAGCGCGTGCAGCTCTTCGACGCCCATTTGATATGATTTCCAAATGTTCCGCATCGAAATTAGCGAATCGGGTGCGCCGCTCACACGATTCGGTTTTGTTTCAACGGTTTCTTCGATTGTCGGCATAAATTATTTAGGGTAAAACTTTTTTATGATTTAGCGTCCGCGCCTTCTTTTTTCACTTGTCTTTTAACAATTGCGCCGTCTTTCAAAGTGTTCAAAACTCGGCTCGGACCCGTAATAACTTCTTGATTTTCAGACAAGCCGCCCGTAATTTGAATATCGGATTCGCCCGTGATTCCGGTTGTAACTTCGACGAATTTCACTTTGTTTCCGTCCAGCACGAAAACCCCTTTAATCGTTTTCGGTTTGTCGGCAGTCGCGGGCGAATCGCCTTGAATCGTCGGTGAAGGCGATGCATCCGGCTTTTTCTCGATTACGGCTTGAATCGGAACGGTCAGAACGTTTTCCGCCGTCTTAGTCGTAATCGTCGCGTTCGCGCTCATTCCCGGGCGCAAGCCGTTTTGAATTTCCGGCGGCACATTTTTCAGTTGAATGACGACGCGGAATTCTTTGGCTTCCTGCACGTTGATATTTACGGAAAGCCCGCCCGTAGTTTGCGATTTGCCCAGCGCGAGCGGAGTTTTTTGGATAACTTCGCCGACCAGTTCCTTATCGCTGAACGCCTCGACTTTTATTTTTGCTGATTGTCCGACTGCAACTTTATCAATTTCGGTTTCGTCAACTTTGACTTCAACATTTATTGTCGACATATCGGCAATCGTCAAAAGCGCGGTCGTCGAAAATCCGGCGACGGCAAACGTTCCGACTTTTGAAGGAATATCGGCAATCACGCCGCTAATCGGCGCAACCGCTAATGTTTTATCGCGCTGACTTCTTTGCCCGCCTAAAACCGCTGCTTGCTGTTCGGAGCGCTTTGCACTGGCATTTGAACTGAAATTTGCCGTGTCAACGCCGCGCCGAGCGTCTTTGACGGCAACTTGCTGCTGATTTGCTCTAGCACGCGCTTCATTAACGCGGGCTTGCGCTTCATTGATAGATAGTTGCTGAGATTTAAGCCGCGCCTGCGCATTTCTCAAAGCGACTTGCGCCGTCGCCACGCGGTCTTTCGCCGCGTCGTAATTTGAACGCGATTCAACGTTTGCTTCGACTAATTCCGCTGTTCGCTTCAATTCACGTTCCGCCGTGGTTAAGTCAACCTGCGCGCGGTCAACATCTGTCTGCGCGGCGACGACTTGTTGCCGAGCCGAAGCTACCTGCTGTAAAGCCGTATCAACTGAAGCCTGCGAAGCGTTTAAGCCTTGCTGCGCTTGCGAAAGCTGATTTTGGGCGGCGACAATCTGCGAGCGTGTAACCTGAACTTCGTTTTGCGAGGCTTGAAAAGCGGCAAGCTGTGCGTCGGTATTTGACTGCAACTGCGTCGGGTCGAGCTTAACGAGCGGTTGTCCTCGCGTTACCTTGTCGCCTTCTTTGACAAAAATATCTTCGATGCGACCTTGCACTTCGCTTGTCAGATTTATAAATTGAATCGGTCGAACTTCTCCCGAAGCCGTCACGGTCGAACGCAGCTCGCGCTTTGTTTCAATTTTGACAACAGTTACTTCCGGCGTGTCTTTGCGCGTGGCAAAAACGCTGGCGATAATAATGACGACAAGTAAAACGGCGACGGTTGCGCCGATTATAATTTTTCCTTTACGGCTGATTGCCATGCTGCGTATCCTCTCTAGGCGTGATTTTTATTAAAGATTAATGATTTATAAAGCAAAATGATTATATAAAGCGCGTCAAATTTCTACTACGTCGAGTTATTCTTTAGAGTTTCAAAAAAGAATTTAAAGATTTATAAGAAAAGGCGAAATTTTATTTTTGTAAAAATTTTCTCATTTTGAGGAATTCGCCTAGAAACTTTATTGATTTATTATTTACGAACGCGAAATTACAGGTTAAAATACTTTTGCCTTTATTTTCCGAAACTATAAAAATTGTCAGGAATTGCCAAAATGACTAGATGCCAAAGCTGCGGCACGGAGAGCCTTACGGGTTCTCAATATTGCGATGAATGCGGCGCGTCGTTGATTGTTACGGCGCAGACGAGTTTGCAGCCCGCTGAAATTTCAAACGCGCGTCCGCAAACGCCCGAAACGCCAATTTTTCAGTCAACCAACGTAACGTCCTACGGAGTTTTGCCCATTGATTTCGAGCCTTCTAAACCGGAAGCGCAATCTTCCAAAAACAACGAGAAATCCGGCTCGGTTTATGCTACCTTAGTAATCGAACGCGGCGAATCCGCCGGAACTGAATTTGCTCTGGCGGCGGACGAATCAAATATCGGTCGCTGGGACGCCGACAACGGAATTTTCCCGGACGTCGATTTGGACAAACACGACCCGGAAGCGAAAATCTCGCGCCGTCACGCGCGCATCATCCGGCAGGACGGAAAATTTATGATTGAAGATTTAGGCTCGACCAACGGCACTTTCGTCAATCGCGGCAGACGCCTTTTGCCCGGCAATAAAAACGTTTTAAACGACGGCGACGAAATTATTATCGGCAAAACGTTTTTGAGATTTAATTTAAACGATTAAAATCATCCTAAATTTTATCCGAAAAATTTAATTAAAATTTTTCTAAAATTTATCAGTTCCAACAGGAAAGTTTATCAAAATGGCATATTGTCACGAATGCGGTTCGGAAATTACAAAAGACGATGTCTTTTGTCCGTATTGCGGAATTTCTTTAGAGCAGATGCCGGAAGAGGCGGAAGACATTCTGGCAGAAAATCCGATTGCAAATAGTGCAAGCCAAGAATCGGGCGCCGGTTTTGGAGTTTCCCAAGCAAAGAAATTTGACGCTGCCGATAAGAAAGAAATTTTAGCCGATGATAAAGCAATTCGAGTTTCAGGAGAAGTCGCCCAAAATACTTTGAACGATAAAATCACTGGCTCGAATTTGCCAGCCCCGACCGAGCGAAAATCAACCGAAGCCGACGTGCAGGGAAATCCTCTGGTTAATCAATCCAACTTGCCGGAAGTGCGGCTAGCATTGGACGAGAATGAAAAACTGGAAGCTGTAGAAAACCAAAACGAATCTTCGCTGATGTCTTACGAAGAAGCCGAAGTCGAAGAACTTCCCGACGCGAAAGAACCGGAAAATTCTTTTAATAAAGAATCGGAAATAAAACAAAACGACGATTTTGATTTAACAATCCCGTATTTTCCTTCCGCCGTTAAAAGCGCGGGCGCTAAAGCAGAGCCTCAAAACGCAAATAAAAAGGAAATGGAAACTTCCGCCGTTTCTGAATTTCCAATTAGCAAGCCGGAAATAAAATTGGAAAGTCCCGAAAGTCAATGCCCGCCGCCCCGCGTCGATTCGGTGCAAATTATGCAGCCGCCGATACTTGAGGAAAAATCTTCGCCGGAAAAAAACGATGAAAACGAATTCAATGCGGTGGCTTCCGACAAACCGATTGTCGAAAATTCTCCGCCGAAAGTTGCATCTCCGGCAGAAGACAAACAGGGTCGTTCATTTACAACGCCGAATATCGGCGGCACGGAAACGGACGGGAAAAAATCTGCAAAGCTCAAACCGCTTGACGAAGGAACGGTTCTCAACGGGCGTTACGAAATCGTCCGCAAAATCGGCGGCGGCGGAATGGGCGCGGTTTATCTGGCGTCGGATAAAAATCTCGGCGGCGTTCTGCGCGCCGTCAAAGAAATGGTTCAGTCTTATATCGAAGAAGCGCAGCAAGACAAAGCCGTCAGCGATTTTAAGCGCGAATCCTTGCTTTTGACTTCTCTCGAACACAATTCGATTCCGACGATTTACGATTATTTCTTTGACGAAAAAGAAGCTCGGTTTTATCTCGTAATGAAATATATTTCGGGCGGCGATTTAGCTTCGCGCTTGCGTTCCGCGCCGGAAGGACGAATTGACGAAAAAAGCATTACCGAATGGGGAATTCAAATCGCGGACGTTTTGGATTATCTGCATAACCGCCAGCCGCCGATTGTTTACCGCGATTTGAAACCCGCCAATATTATGGTTGACGGAAATTCAGGTCGCGCGATGCTGATTGATTTCGGAATTGCGCGCTGGATAAATAAGGAAGAAAAGGGCGTAACGGCGGTCGGCACGATGGGTTACGCTCCGCCCGAACTTTTTTCGGGAAACGTCGAACCGCGCTCGGACATCTACAGTTTAGGCTCGACGATGTTTCATCTTTTAACCGGCGCTGATCCGCAAAGCAATCCGCTGCTTATTTTCGATTTCCAAAAACATCCGCGCCCGCGCCAGATAAATTCGCAGCTATCAGACCAGATGGAAAAGATTTTGATGCGCGCCGTCGAATACAGTGCCGACAAGCGTTTTGATTCCGCCGCCGAATTGCGTCGAGAACTGGAAAAACATCTTGAGAATCTAAAATCCGGCAAAGTTACTTTCGGCGTCAAAGAAGCGCCTGCTTCAGTTGCGCTGTCCGAACAACCGGTTTTCTGCGGCTTTTGCGGCAGGAAAATTGTCGCCACCGATATGTTCTGCGCTTTTTGCGGTGCGAAACAACCGCTCGCTCAGCAAGGCGTTCATTCTTTGCACAATCAATCTAAACTCGCCACCGCGCAGCTTTTAATAGTCGGCACAAACGAGCTTGAAACGCCTTCGTTTGCTATCGAAAAAGACGAAAATCTGCTCGGCAGACGCGACCCGATGTCGAATATTTTTCCTGAAGTCGATTTGTCGAAATACGACCCGCAAACAAAAATATCGCGTCGCCACGCGCGCATCCGCCGCGAGGGGAAAAGTTTTTTAATCGAAGATTTAGGCTCGTCGAACGGAACGATTGTGATTCCGGTCGTAAGCGAAACCGTTCGCCTTTTGCCGCACAAACCTTACATATTAGCAAACGGCGATAAGGTAAGATTAGGCGACACGACACTGCATTTTATCAGCGGCTGATTTTGAAATTTAACCGGAATTTTTGCAGAAAAAATTTACCTTTTTATGAGTTCAAGAGTTGAAAGAACTGCGCCTCTCCGAAGTTTCAGAAGCGAAAAAGTTGTTGTTAATTTCGACGCCCGGCGTCTGAAAGCGCCGTTTTCCTTGCGCTGCGGCGCAATTTTAATCGATTATATTCTGCTCGTGACAATTCCTGTCGTAAGTCTTTTGCTCGGCAGATTTTTCGATTACGACGGCACGAAACTTCTTAACAGCGAAGTCAGCAGCGTCGGCTGGCTGATAATGATTTTGCTTGCCTTGACGAATTTTTTTATCTTTCCGCTGCTGACCGGACAAAGCATCGGCAAAATGCTGACCGGCTTGAAGGTCGTCAAAACCGACGGAAGCGAAGCGCAGCTAAAGAATCTGCTGATACGCCATTTAATCGGTTATCCGCTGATGTTTTTGACTTTGGGTTTGGGATTTCTAATTTCCGTTTTTAGTCAAAAAGGTCGCGCGCTCCACGATTTTCTTGCAGGAACGGTGGTGATATACGGTCGCAGACAAACAAGAGAAATTCAAAGTTGAAGATTCAAAATGCTTGTGCGTCTTTTGAATTTAGAGTTTTGATTTTATCGTTGATTATACATTTTAATTTTCGCAAATTGTTACTTTACTTATGCCGCAGTTGATTATTAAAACTCCAGACCAAAAAACCGATACGTTTAATTTGGCGCGTCTGCGGACGACAATCGGGCGTTCGGCGCGTTCTGATATTTGTATTCCAGACGCTTTTGCTTCGCGCCTGCACGCTGAAGTTCGGCAGGAAGGCGACGGTTTTTGGCTGCAGGATTTAGGCTCGGCAAACGGCACGCGCTATAACGGCTCGCTCGTCTCCTTACCGATACCGCTGTTTTCAGGCGGCGAAATTCAAATTGGCGAAACTGTCATTGTTTTTGAAGACGAACGGCTCAAGGAAAATAAAAACGCCACTTTAATTGCAGACAACACGCAAGCCTTAAATCCGGCAATGACGATTTCTCTGTCGCACAGGCGAAACTCGACGGCGGAAATGCTCGATTTACCATTCTCGAGCCGCAACGATTTGCTCGGACTTATCAGCAAAGTCGGCGTCGCGCTGCTTTCGTCGAGCGGTTTGGATGAAACTTTAGACCAAGTGGCTTCTCTAGTTTTTGAAGCTGTTCCCGCCGAACGTTGCGTGATTATGCTGCGCGACGAAACGGTCGAAGGCGGAATGAAAATAACGGTGGCGCGCCTGCGCGGAAAAGATGAAAAAATCGAAGAAGTCCGCATCAGCCGAACGGTGATGAACGAAGTTATGACAAACGGCAAATCCGTTTTAACTTCGGACGCCCAGCACGACCCGAAATTCGCCAGCCAAACAATGTCTCTGTTCGGCATTCGTTCGGTTCTAGCAGTTCCTTTGAGCGTTGACGAGCGAAATGTTTTCGGAATTATTTACGCCGATTCTCCGACTATTGCTACGACTTTTACCGAAGAACATTTGAATATTCTAACGACGCTTGCTTCGGTCGCTTCGATTCGCGTCGAGAATGCGCGCCTTTTAGAAGAGCGTTTCGAGCGTGAGAGAATGGAACACGAACTCGAACTCGCAACAGAAATTCAGCAGCGTTTCCAGCCGTCCTCGCCGCCCATAATGGACGATTACGAGTTTCAGGGAATTTCCTTCTCGTGTTATGAAATCGGCGGCGATTATTACGATTTTATAGCGCAGCCGGACGGTAAAATGCTGATTGCGCTCGGCGACGTTTCCGGCAAAGGAACAGCCGCCGCACTTTTAATGTCGAGCCTTCATGCTTCGATTCACGCGCAGGTTTCGGCAAAAATGCCGCTTGCACAAACAATCAAAGCCGTCAATCACTATTTAGCTGAAAACACTCCGGCAAACCGGTTTATTACATTGTTTATTGCCGAACTCGACCCGCAGACGGGTGTAATCAATTATATTAACGCCGGACATAATCCGCCGCTTATCGGACATATTGACGAAACGGTCGAACAATTGGAGTCAGGCGGTTTTCCGCTCGGAATCATGCCGATGGCTGAATATGAAGCCGGACAAACTCATCTCGAACCGGGCGAAGTGCTGGTAATTTATTCTGATGGGGTTTCTGAAGCCAATAATATTAAAGGCGACGAATTCGGAATGGAACGTTTAACCGAAGTCATTAAAAAAAATTTGCAGGCTTCGGCTGCCGGTATGCGCGATAAAGTCGAATCGGCGCTTTCAGCTTTTACTCAAACCGCTCCGGCAAACGACGATATAACTTTAGTTATCGTCAAAAGAAAAGCAGTTTAACAAAATAATTTCTTGGTTTTTATCCGTTAAAACTTGTTGACCAAATATTTTATTTGTTCTAATATAAATTTGGCTAGTTTTTCTACGCAGTATCAAACCGCAAATGCCTCCGAAACCAAGAAAAATCAGTTTAATTTATTTTGTAATCATCACGCTTCTGCTGGTGGGTTTAGTTCCGCTTGTTTTGACCGGCTGGTTTTTATCGAGAAAAAGCGGCGACGAATTGCGCGCGGTTGAAAATCGCTATCAAACGCAGCTTGTTCAAGAGAAAGCGCGACAAATCGAGATGTATGGTCAAAGATACAGCGATTTGGTTTTGAGCTTTGCCAACGCTTTTGAGCTGTCTGACAATCTTTCAATTCTTTCATCTCCGCAGACGGAAAAAAAACTCGGCGAAACGCTCAAGGAAAATCCCGGTCTTCTCGCGTTATACGTTAAGCCGGTTCAAGGCGAATCGCTTTCGGTTTTTCGC
>JALYZF010000204.1 GCA_030948995.1 Acidobacteriota bacterium | reverse complement strand
TCGTTAAATTCACAGTCGTTTCCAGATAAGCCGACGCAAAGATTCCGCGCGAAACGGGCAAACTGTAAGTCATAAAAACGAATTCATTTTCAAAAGTGCCGACCGAGCGCAGATGCTGTTCGATTTCGGGAACGTGCTGATGCTCAAAAGGTTTATATGCATAAAACGAATTCATTCGTTGCGGGTGATGCGTGTTCGCCGCCGCTTTCGCGCCCGAACCGCTTGAACCTGTTTTCGCGTCAACAATAATTTTCCCCGTCAGCAAACCGCTTTTGACCATCGGCGCAAGCGCGAGCAAAGTCGCCGTCGCAAAACAGCCCGGATTGGCGATATAGTTTGCCGTCTTTATCCGTTCACGATTCGTTTCGGTCAAGCCATAGACAAATTTCGTCTGCAAATCCGTCGCCGTGTGTTCGAGCTTGTAAAACTTCTGGAAAACTTCCGCGTCATTGATTCTGAAATCGCCCGAAAGGTCAACGACTTTGACATTTGCGGGCAACTGCGGCGCGAGTTTCAACGCCTGTCCGTGCGGCAGAGCGAAAAACGTGACATCAACCGCATCGAGCGCGGACAAATCCTCAGGCGATTTCTCGAATCTCAAATCAGTCAGACCAAACAGATTTTTATGAACTTCGCCGACGGCTTTGCCCGCGTGTTCGTTCGCCGTTACCAGCACGATTTCCGCATTCGGGTGAAACAGCAGAATCCGCAAAAGCTCGCTTCCGCCGTAACCCGAACCGCCGAAGATTGCGACGCTGAGACGCGTGGACGCGGAACTGCGATTATTATTTTTTGTATTCTCAATCATTTTTGTTTCTAATTGATTCACAATCGTTAGTTAATTTCTCGTCGAAATTTTCGCAAAACTATTTAGTTTATTCATTCAATTTGGACGATTTTTTTATAATTGCACGGATTAAGAGGAAGTTTGTTAAAAAGAAAACAGTTGATGAAATTATAATTATTGTCGCTGAAAATAATAAAAACAGTTTGGCGTTTTCTGTACGATTAAAGTTATCAAAGGCTTTTTCGACAAGTTGTTTCGTATAAATTTTGTCATTATCTCTTTCAATTGATTCAATAAGTCTTTTTTTTTCATATTCAAACCCTGCAATCGTGCCGGGAATAGCGAGAATTAAATAGAAACTACACAATGTTAGGAAAATTGTTGCCGATATACTTAAAACTGATAAAGTTTTCAATTTCTTTTCATTCATAATGATTTACACAAATGGACGTAGATAAATACAGATTTATAATGTTAAATTTTCAATATGATTTCGCCGATTTATACAGGTAAAACTTCAACTTGATTTTGCTCAAATAATTTTTCCTAGAATCTGTGGTTTCAATTTCCTTTTACCAACTCAAACAATCACAAACTGTCGCGCCCCGCTTGCTTAATTTCAAACTATTTATTTTTGAACTCGACCAAATCCCAAAGATTGCCGTATAAATCTTCAAAAACGGCAACCGTTCCGTAATCTTCCGTTTTCGGTTCGCGGGCGAAATTCACGCCTTTCGCTTTGTAGTTTTCATAATCGCGCCAAAAATCGTCGGTTTCTAAAAAGAGAAAAACTCGCCCACCCGTTTGATTGCCGACGCGACTCGATTGCTCGTCGCCGACGGCTTTTGCCAGCAGCAGAGAACATTCGCCCTCTCCGCGCGGCGCAACCCTTACCCAGCGTTTCGTTTCAGACTGCGGCGTGTCTTCGAGCAGAACGAAATCCAGCTTTTCGGTATAAAATTTTATAGCTTCGTCGTAATCCGCCACGACTAAAGCGATGTGCGCGATGCTTTGTTTCATAAACTAAATTTTACAGGATGAACAGGATATTCAGGATGAAAATCTGATACTAAAATCCTGTTTATCTTGTCCATCCTGTTTGAAATTAACGTGAATAATCGCAAACCGTCGCGCCGCGCGTTTCCGGCGTTGATTCCAAATTCTTTCTGCACAAAATCTTCGCCCATTTGCGAATCCGTAACCGAGCCGGCGATAACGTCAATTTCGATTCCCAGACGGCGAAGGACTTCGATGCCGCCGATAACGCCGACGTAATCCGAAGCGCAAAAGACAAAGGCGGCGGTCGCAGATTTGATGTCGGCATCCTGCAAAATCGAATCAACCGCGTAGCCGCCGACAATGCCGTCGCCGAGTTCGACAACGATTAAATCCGGCTCGCTTTCGTTCAATTTATTCAAAATCGCTTTCGCCACGAGAGCGAGATTTCCCGCGTCAACCGTCGAAGGCAAACCGCAATCGAGAAAGCTCGCCGTAGCCTGTGCGCCGCTGTCCTGCATATTCAGCGTGTCGCGCAGAGCGGCAACGCCAGAAAGTTTCCCGCCTGCAACCTTTAATCCGGCGTGATGCGCCTGTTTGATAATTTCCGTGACGGCGACGGTTTTGCCGCTGTTCATACAAGTTCCGGCGACGACGACAACCGGCGCGCATTTTTCGAGAAAATCCGTCGGTTTTAATGCGTTGTCGGCGATGTTCAAAATGTTTTCGTTTTCATCACAAGCGATGCCTAAAACTTCGACTTGAATCGCGTCCGACAGCGAAGAATGATGACCAAGACAGACGCCAATCACGCCGCCCATATTCAAAAGATGAAGTTTATCGCCAGCCTTTATCGAGTCGGGAACGTCGCCGACAAAACCTTTGAGCGCGCGCCGTTTGCCGAGAACGCCGAGCAGAACGTCGCCCGCATTTATCCTGGCAAGCCGTCCTGACGGCAGTTCCAAATTGCCGTAAGTAACGCTTTCGCCGAGAGCGCGGACAACAACGACATCACCGACTTTCGGGGCATTGTTTTCCGAAATCACCGAAACCGTTTTCGTCAATTTAAGCGGCGAAGTTGCCGAACCGATTTTGTCTGCTTCTAAAACTTTCATCTTTTACCTCAAGAATTTTAGCCACGAACAAACACGAAAAAACACGAAAATTAAAACCAAATTTAAAAAACTGTTAAAAAACTAAGCGTTCGTGGTCAAGCCTGTCTTTGCCAAAATTCAACAAAATTGCCAATCTCAAACCAGTTGCTTTTAAATAATTCAAAGTTTGTGCTTTATGCACATCTACTATTTTGTCTTGCGCTTTTAGTTCTAAAATTATTTGATTCTCAACCAAAATATCAGCAATGTAATCTCCAATTATTCGACCGTGAAAGCTAACTTTTATAGGAAATTGCTGTTCGGCTTTAATGCCGTTTTCTTCAAGCAAAACCATCAAAGCGTTTTCATAAACCTTTTCGAGAAAACCAAAACCTAACTCTTTGCGAACTTGAATCGCCAAGCCGACAATTTGATAAGAAAGGTCTTTGTAAATAATTTTCTCTTCCATTTGTCGTTTCTTTTTCGTGTCCTTTCGTGTTTGTTCGTGGCTAATCTTCTAATCCATTTGTCGCAACCTCAACCGCAAAGCCTGTAACTTAATAAATCCTTCCGCGTCGTGCTGGTCATACGCGCCCGCGTCGTCTTCAAAGGTTACGACGCGCTCTTTGTAAAGCGAATAGGGAGAACGTCTGCCCGTTACCGTGACGTTGCCTTTATACAATTTAAGGCGTACGTCGCCGGAAACATTCGTCTGCGTCTGGTCAATCATCGAGCGCAGAATTTCAAACTCCGGCGCGAACCAGAAGCCGTAATAAATTGATTCGGCGAATTTGACGCTCAGGGAATCGCGCAGCCGCCCGACTTCGCGGTCGAGCGTGATTGATTCCAGAGCGCGGTGCGCCGCCTGCAAAATCGTCACGCCCGGCGTTTCATAAACTCCGCGCGATTTCATTCCGACAAAACGGTTTTCCACCAAATCAACGCGCCCGATGCCATGACTGCCTCCGAGAAAATTCAGAGTCGAAAGCAAATCAACCGC
This sequence comes from Acidobacteriota bacterium, assembly GCA_030948995.1. Taxonomy (GTDB): domain Bacteria; phylum Acidobacteriota; class Blastocatellia; order Pyrinomonadales; family Pyrinomonadaceae. The sequence continues at coordinate 12,920 of JALYZF010000204.1, read as the reverse complement.
ACCGTAGGTTTCACCGTTTATCGCTACAGGCTCGCCTTTTTCAAACGATAATGTGATTTCTTCAGCTTTATCCTTCGCCGTCTCAAGCGATTTCGTCAGCAGAAAAATATCTTCCGGCGGCGCAGCCCAAGGGTCTTCCAAAATTCCGCCTTCGTAGGAAATGTGCATCAGATTTCTGTCCATCGAATACGGTTTTTCCGCCGTCGCCGTCACGTTGATATTGTGTTTGGCGCAATACGCAATCAAATCGGCGCGCCCCGTAAATTCCCAATCGCGCCACGGCGCAATCACTTTCACGTCCGGTTTCAAAGCGTAATAAGTCAACTCGAAACGCACCTGGTCGTTGCCTTTGCCCGTAGCGCCGTGCGCCACCGCGTCCGCCCCTTCTTTTATAGCAATTTCAATTTGTTTTTTCGCAATCACGGGGCGCGCCAAGCTCGTGCCGAGAAGATAAACGCCTTCGTAAAGCGCGTTCGCTTTTACAGCAGTCCAGACAAAATCTTTGACAAATTCCTCGCGCAAATCTTCGACGTAAAGTTTCGATGCGCCGGTTTTCAAAGCCTTCGATTCAAGTCCTTCGAGTTCTTCGCCCTGCCCGACATCAGCGCAAAAACAGACAACTTCCGCGCCGTAAGTTTCCTTAATCCACAGCAGCATCGCCGACGTATCAAGTCCGCCGGAATATGCAAGAATTACTTTGTTGATTTTCTTTTCCATTACTTTTGAACAACTTCCCAAATTGTTTTCATTACCGTTTTTTGCGATTTTCTGTTTTTGACGGCAATGAAAATCGTGTCGTCGCCGGCGATTGTGCCGATTATTCCGGCGATTTTTGCGCGGTCAATGCGGACGCAGACTGCCGAAGCCAAACCGCTGCTGCAACGGGCGACGATTAAATTTTCTCCGGCTGTTTCCAAACCGTATAATCCGAAATCCTGTTTTGTTTCGGCTTTAGGCAGCGAGTAATAACCGTTAATTTTGACGATTCCGAGTTCGTTCAAATCACGCGAAACGCTCGATTGCGTTGCGGAAAAACCTTTTTTTGAAAGACTCTCGGTCAGTTCATCCTGCGTTTCTATATTACGGGCGCGAATTAAATCTAAAATCGTCTGTTGTCTTTTTTCTTTCAGCATATTTGCTTTGCCATCCACTTTTATGCAATATATTTGCATATCTATTGCATAGATGAATAAAATTAGAATTTAGGTTGTCATTTGTCAAATGGAAAAAGAAAAAAATTTGTGGGGCGGAAGATTCACCGGCAAAGCGGACGAAAAATTCGTGCGATTTAATCGTTCGTTCGGATTTGATTGGCGATTATTTGCGGCGGACGTTCGCGGCAGCGCGGCGCATTGTGAAGGTTTACGGCGAGTCGGAGTTTTGACCAAGAGTGAAGCGGCGCAGATTCAAAACGGATTGCAGAAACTGCTTGACGAATCGAATGAAAAGAAAGATTTTTTTACCGAATCAAACGCCGAAGACGTGCATACGTTTATCGAAATGCGACTTGTAATTCTTGTTGGCGATGTCGGGCGAAAACTGCACACGGGTCGCAGCCGCAATGACCAAGTAGCGACTACGTTGCGGATTTGGCTGCGGGAAAAAATTGATGAACTCCAGATTGATTTGAAAAACGCGCAAAAATCTTTAATTGATTTAGCTGAAAATTACGCGACGGCGGTTTTGCCCGGCTACACGCATTTGCAGCGCGCGCAGCCCGTTTTATTTGCACATTGGTGTCTGGCATATTTCGAGATGCTCAAGCGCGACGCAACTCGGCTCGCGGAAGCCCGCGTGCGTGTGAATGTTTTGCCGCTCGGTTCTGCTGCTTTAGCCGGAACTTCTTACCCGATTGACCGCGCGGCTATGGCGGTGGATTTGGGATTTGATTCGATTGCGGAAAATAGCCTCGACGCGGTGAGCGACCGCGATTTTGCAGTCGAATTCGCGTGTGCAGCGACCTTAATTATGACGCATCTTTCGCGTCTTGCCGAAGACATTATTCTTTACGCGACAACCGAGTTCGGTTTTTTTGAATTAAGCGATGCAATTTCGACAGGTTCGAGTTTGATGCCGCAAAAGAAAAATCCAGATTCGATGGAGCTTGTGCGCGGAAAATCAGCAAGAGTTTTTGGGCATCTTTTAGCTTTGCTGACGATGCTTAAAGGTTTGCCGATGGCTTACAACAAAGATATGCAGGAAGATAAAGAAGCGATTTTTGACGCTTTTGATACGACGAGCGACTGCTTGCAGATTACCGCGACAGTTTTGCAAAACGTGCGCGTAATCGAAGAAAACACGCACAACGCTGCCGTCAAAGGATATTTGAACGCCACCGAGCTTGCAGATTATTTGTCAAAAAAAGGCGTTCCTTTCCGCGACGCGCACGAGATTGCCGGGCAAATAGTTTTGCTGGCGATTGAAAAAAAAGTCGAGTTAAACGACTTAGAATTAAGCGAGATGCAAAAACACTCGCCGAAAATTCAAGCCGACGTATTCGGCGCTTTGTCGTTAGAGCAAACCTTAAAAACAAAAAACGCAATCGGCGGCACAGCGCCCGAACAAGTCCGAAAAGCCATAGAAAAAGCTAAATTGTATTTGACGTAAATTCCAAAATACGTTGGACTTTACAATCCCGAATAAATGCGAATTTTCAAACCGTTTTCTGAATCCACATAAAATTTACCGAAATTCTTACAGAAATTTAATAAAATAATTAAACCGCGTGAAGTTTCTTGCTCTTAGTTTGAGCATTGCGCCGCGTCTTCCGCAAAACGATTTCGCCGACGTTCGCTTTTGTATATTCTTTATTTCCGGCGCGAAATATCATTGCCGAAACCTGTCTTTTACGATTAAGATTATGCTGAGACGAGAAATTTTTTGATGCCGCGTTTCGTCGCGCGGAGAATTTTTATGCGAAACGGATTGATTTAACCGTTTATTCATATCGCTTGAATTGTTTTTGAAAATCAAGCGCAAACCCGAATCGTGAGTTTTCAAACGAGATGATAAATACTAAAGAATTGAAAGGCGCGGACGAGCGCGACAAAGTTGAATATCGCCTTCAGGAGCGCGAGCGATTTTTGCGAACTCTTATCGGCAATCTGCCGGGCGTCGTTTATCGCTGCCGCGTTGACGCGCATTTTACCAGCGAATTCATCAGCGACGGCTGTCGTGAGTTGACCGGCTATACGGCGGAAGAATTGACGCTCAAACGCGCGGTAACTTGGGACAATATTATTCACGTCGAAGACCGCGAGCGAGTTCGCGCGGAAATTAATCGCCTTATGAACGACCACGAAGCGCTCGGCAAACCGCCGCTGGAAGTTTCGTATCGAATCGTCAATCGAAACGGCATTCTCAAGCACGTCCGCGACCGTTTCCGTTTTATCAACGACGCAACGGGAAAAACTGTCGCTCTCGAAGGTTTTATTGCCGACATAACCGAGCGCACTTTAGCCGACGAACGGGTGCGCGAATCAGAAGCGCGTTATCGCCTGCTTGCCGAAAATATGTGCGACCTTGTTTGCCTGCACGACCTCGAAGGACGTTACATTTACGTTTCGCCGTCGTCGTTCACGCTTTTGGGATTCGCGCCGGACGAACTCGTCGGCAAGACGCCGTTTGATTTTATTCACAGGGAAGAAGCAACTTGCGTCCGCGAAGAAACTTACGCGCGGCTTTCAAAGGACGAGCCGGAATTGACGATTGATTACCGGATGCGAAAAAAATCCGGCGAATATGTTTGGCTCGAAACAATGGCGCAAATCGTCGTCGGCAGAGACGGTAAAGCGGCGCAGCTTCTGACCGTTTCGCGTGATATTACAAAGCGCAAAAAAGCCGAAGAAGAACGCGCCGCCGCGCAGGATGAAATCGCGCAGTTTTTCTTTAGCGAACAATCTGCCCGCAAGGAAGCAGACGCCGCCCGTCAGGAAGCCGACCACGCCAACCGCGCAAAAGACGAGTTTCTGCAACTAATTTCTCACGAATTTCGCACGCCGCTGACGACGATAAAAACGCTCGCGCGAATTATGCAGCAAGGCGGCGAAACGCCGGAAGAAAAACACGAATATCTAGAAACGATTGCCGCCGAATGCGACCGCCAGATTGATATGATTTTGAATCTTCTCGACGTTGCGCGAATTGACGAAGGCTCGATTGATTTGCGCTCCGAGCCAGTTGACGTTAATCGCATGCTGCGCTCGTGCGACAAAATCGAGCGCCACGCTGCAAACGCACGCGAGCAGACGTTCAAGGTCGAATATGACGAAACTTTGCCCTACGCGCGCGGCGACGAAAAAGCGATTCGGCGCGCGCTTTGTTCGATTATCGAAAATGCCATTAAATACACGGCTCACGGCGGCTCTGTAAATATCGCCGCCCGATATGTTTCTCAAGCGCGCGGCGCGGCAAAGTCCGAAGCGAGTTTTGCAGCCGGAGCGGAAAAGACAAGCGGCGCAATTCAAACGGCTAACGAAGACAAATCGCTAAAAGATAAATTGCCCAACGAAATTGCCATCAGTATTTCCGACACCGGACGCGGCATTCACGCCGAAGACATTCCGCATCTTTTTCAAAAATTTTATCGCGGCAAAAAGCACGTGCCCCACGACCACACGACCGACGGCACGCCCGACGACGCGATGGGACGCGCAGAGACGCCCGGCGTCGGTTTGGGTTTGTATCTGGCGAAGAAATTGATAAAAGAACTCGGCGGGCGCATCGAAGTCAAATCCGAAGTTGGACGCGGCACTTGTTTTACCGTTTTTCTTGCCGTCTGGAACGAGGCGACCGACAAAATAGATGATGTTGATGAGTATGGTTTTGACGAAGGAGTTACAGCGTGAAAAAACGTCTGCTAGTCGTCGAAGACAATGCGCGTCTGCTGCGCGTTATCGCCGTTTATCTCGAAAAAGCGGGCTTTGAAATTATGACCGCGCGCGACGGCAACGACGCGCTCGTCCGTCTTGCCGAGACGATTCCAGATTTGATTGTCAGCGATATTATGATGCCCGGAACGGACGGCTTTGCCTTTGCCGCGAGTGTCCGCTTAAACCCGCGCACGGATTTGATTCCGATTGTGTTTTTAACGGCGAAAGACACGCGCGCCGACCGCATTGCCGGATTCAAAGCGGGCGTTGACGCTTATTTGGTAAAGCCGTTTGAGCCGGAAGAACTCGTCGCCGTTATCGAAAATATCCTGAGCCGCGTTTCGCGCACGCACAAGCGCGTTGCCCGGGCATCTAATCCGGCGGCAATTAATTTGCCGGAAGAGCCGCAATCGGCGACGGTTTCCAATTTAACCGAAGCCGAACAAAAAGTCGCACGACTTGTCGCCAAAACTCTCAGCAACAAGGAAATCGCTGCTCAACTCGGCATCAGCGTTCGCACGGTCGAGATGCACATCTCGCGGATTCTCGCCAAAAAAGGTTTTTCAAACCGCGTCGAAATCGCGCGCTTTATTATCGAGCGCGATGCTGTCAAATAAAACTCTGCACAAAAGAAAATTTAACCACAGATACACGCAGATAAACACAGATAGAATCGGGTGATGAAAATTAAGCTTCCGGCGTTGATTTGATTTTCTCTAAAATCAATTATCTAATTCTTTTCTTCTTCATCTGTGTGTATCTGTGTTCATCTGTGGTTAAATCTCTTTTCTGAAATATTCTCCCATACCGCAAAATTACTTACGCCGCGCCCGTATTATCACGGTTGTTTGTTCGCTCGTATCCGCATATCGTTGGAAGCATAGTAATTAATTCGGCACAAAAGACGCACCGGATATTCGTGTGCAAAAACGCGGGACGCTTTAAGTTTTACTAAATAAGCAATAAAGGGAGACATAAAATTATGGCAACGACATTGGTTGGAATTTTTGACGATTACAGCGCGGCGCAGAAAGCCGTGCAGGAGTTAACAAAAGCGGGAATTAAACAAGGCGAAATTTCCATCGCTAGAAACGAACCAGCAGGGAAAGGTTATACAACTTACGGCGGAGTAAATTCGGAAGATTACACTACCGGAACGTCAATCGGCAATAAAATCTCGAATTTTTTCGATTCGATTTTCGGCACAGATATTAACGACGACGAGCGCGGCGTTTATGCCGAATCGGTCAGACGCGGCTCGACAATCGTCGTCGTCAATGCGGACAAGGCGAATGTTGATGAGACAATCGACATTTTGAATCGTGCCGGAGCGGTTAACGTTGACCAGCGCCACGCGCAGTATCGCGCCGCAGGCTACAAAAAGTTTGACGCCAAAGCGCCGCTTTACAATGCCGAGCAGACAAAAACCGAGATTCAAAATTATGCCGGACAAGGCGAAATCGCTTTGCCGGTTATCGAAGAACAACTCGCCGTCGGCAAGCGGGTCGTTCAACGCGGCGGCGTGCGCGTTCACACGCGCGTTACGGAACGTCCCGTCGAAGCGTCTGTAACTTTACGCGAAGAGCATGTTAATGTCGAGCGCCATAAAGTTGACCGCGCCGCGAGCGACGCGGATTTCGCGGCAGTTCAGACAGGCGAATTTTCCGTTAATACAAAATCGGAAGTTCCCGTCGTCGCTAAAGAAGCGCGAATTGTCGAAGAAGTCGTCGTCGGTAAAAATGTTTCTGAGCGCCAAGAAACCGTCCGCGATACTGTAAAGCGCACCGATGTTCAAGTTCAAGATGTTGAAATTGACGCCGACAGGCAAAGCAAAAAAGCGGGTAATTAGTCAAAACACGAATCGGGCAAATTTAACAAGGCTTGCGCTGCTTTCGACAAAAGCGGCGCAAGCGATATTTTATTAAAATCGGCAGCTCGGTTTTTCAAATTAATTGAAGAATATGAGCCGATAAAAAACTAAACATAGGGAGATATAAATCAAATGGCAGAGATTCCTGTTGAACGAAAAGAAAAAAGCAGTTTTCCGTGGTGGCTGATTCCGCTGCTTTTACTTTTATTACTGATACCGTTTTTGTATTTTTGCAACAAAAGCGCAGTTGTTGATAACACCAATAATAATTACAACGCAAACCGCACGATTGTTACCGGCGGCAATGCCAACAATATGAACGGCGGCACGATAAATGGCGCTAACACCGTAGTCGTAACAAACACCGGCAGCAACGGCAACGCGGCTTTCAACGAAGAGGAAAGAATTCGCGAAGCAAACGAGCGGGCGCGCGTGGCGATGGAAAAAGTTTATCCGAACGGCACGCCGCAGCAAGTTATAGACGCGCTGAATCTTTCGGTTGTAAATTTCGCTAAAAACAGCGCGGAGATTCCCGCCGCTAATAAACCTCTGCTGCAGCAAGCGGCGGAACAATTGAAAAAATCTCCGGCGGACACGCGCGTCGAAATTGACGGCTACACGGATAACGATGGCGACGCAGCGGCGAATCAAAAATTGTCCGAGCGGCGCGCCGAATCCGTGCGCTCGGAACTCGTCCGGCTCGGCGTTCCGTCGGCGATGCTTTCGACTAAAGGCTTCGGCGAAACTCAACCGAAAGCCTCAAACGATACGCCCGAAGGTCGTTTTGAAAATCGCCGCATTGAATACAAAGTGGCGACCAGCAACACGACGGCTGAAAAAGTTTCGCCGAACGCCAACAATAATAACGTTAAATAGAATTTTAGGAAGTATAAAACAAGGAGAATGAAAATGGCAGTTGTATATTATTCACAACAGGACGAATACGATTTGGTCAACAGCGGACAAGACTGTATGGGCTGGACGGTCGTTGACCAAGCCGGAAATGAAATCGGAACGGTCAGCGAAATGCTTATCAACACCGACACGGAAATGGTAGATTCGATTTTGGTTGACCGCAAAAAACGCATAGCGGCTCAGGATTTCGCTTTGCGCGACGGGCGCGTTGTCGTACGCGGAATTATGCACGACGGCGAACTGGAAATGAGCGGCGCGGCGGCAGGGCAAACTCACGACCAGCCGATGCCGAAGCAAGCGAGCGAAGCAAAGCACGTGGCGGGCGTAACACGCGCGGCTAATGAAGGCGAAGTCGTTCTGCCGATTATCGAAGAGCAACTAGCAGTCGGTAAACGCACGGTTGAAAAAGGTGGGGCGCGTGTTCGCACGTCAGTTTCAGAAGTTCCGGTCGCGGAATCGGTAACTTTGCGCGAAGAGCATGTAACGGTCGAGCGACATAAAGTTGACCGTCCGGTTGACAATACGGCAGCGGCTTTCAAAGAAGGCACAATCGAAGTAAACGAAAAGGCGGAAGTTCCGGTCGTTGCCAAAGAAGCGCGCGTCGTTGAAGAAGTAGTGGTCGGCAAGCAAGTTACAGAGCGCGAGCAAACCGTTCGCGATACTGTAAAACGCACGGAAGTTGACGTTGACGAAACCGACAAAACCGACGACCGCAGCCGCGGCAGCAACGGTTAAAAATTTCGGGCGCGCGGCAGGTTTGCAGAAATGTGAAAGATTCTTCGACTTTGTGAATTCTTTCGCTCCTGTCTTTAATAAAAATGCGAATCCGCCGCGCGCCCGATTTTATTTTTGCCGCCTTTTATCGATAGAATAATTTGCAATATTATTAAAATCACGCAACTGACCAGGAGAACTACCATTCCAAGACGCAAATTATTAAATCTCGCAGATATAAATCCAATTAAGTAACTCGTGAATGCTCCGCCGAGACTGCCCGCGACGAAAAGCGGTGTGGCGCGCCGCGTGGCTGTCTCGCCGAAAAATTTGACAAAGCGCGACATATTTGTCGGAAAAATCCAAGAGCTTCCGAAACCGGCGATTGCCGCGCCGACATTCAAAAACCGAAAATCTCCAACCGCCAAAAGCAGAACTATTCCGGCGAGCATTATCAGCAAACCGCTCAAAAGCAAAACGTTGTCGGATAAAAACCGCAGAAACAAAGGCGCAAAGGCGCGTCCGGCGACCAGAAATAAAAAAAACATTGACGCCGCCGAAAGCCATTCGATTGAGTTTTGGTTTATTGTCTGCGGCTCGACGCGCGCCGCATAAGTCGTAATCCAGCCGCCGATTCCGGTTTCAAGTCCGATGTGCAAAAAGTTAAAAGCGGCAATCAGCCAAGCCGTCGCAGTCGTCCAAACGGGAAAAAAGGATTTGCCCGAACTTTCAATAATTTCAGTTTTTTTCTTAGTCTGTCGAGGCAGAAATATAATGGCAAAACCGACGAGCAGCAATGCCGAAGCAAGCACTAAAGTCGGCGTAAAGATGTTATTGCCTACACGGAAAAAATCAACGAAAGGCTTACATAAAATCGCGCCGCAGCCCCATAAAAAGTTAATCACGTTGAGCGCTGACGAAGTTTTTTCGCGGTTTAATTCGATTGTCAAAAGATTGATTGTCGGAATCGTTAAACCTACTCCGCCGCCGATTAAAACAAACGCGCCGAGACAGACGGGCAGGGAATTTGAGTTCAGCGAAAAAACGCCAATTGCCGCGAGCGCAAAACCAATCAATAAAACAAACGAAAAACCGGCGCGCCGGACAAACGAATTGGCAAGGAGCGTCCCGGCGAGCGAGCCGACAAACTGCGCGACAAAAAAATACCCGGCTTCGTCATCGCTTAAAGACAACCGCGCCGACAAAATCGGCAAAATCTGCCCGATTAAAACGGTTACGATGCCGATTAAAAAGAAACCGAAAAACAGAAGAAATTTTAAGGAAACGCCGTGTTTTATTTGGTCGGATTTATTGGCAGACATTCGGGAAATTTTATTTTTTCGATTTGGCAGCCTTGTGTTTTTTAATCGGCGCGGTCGAAAGGCGCACGACGAGTTCAGGCTCGACCGTTAAAGTTTGCGGCGTCGCATTTCCGTTCTCGCGCGTTTTTGACAATCGCCTTAAAAGCGTTTCGGCGGCGAGCCGCCCCATTTCAAATAGCGGCTGGCGAATCGTTGTCAGTGGGGGATTATGAAACGCTGCGGCGTAAATGTCATCAAAACCCAAAACGGAGACGTCTTCCGGCACGCGGCGCCCCGATTCCTGCAAAGCGCGAATCGCGCCGATTGCCGAAACGTCGTTAAAAGCAAAAAGCGCGGTAAACGGTTTTTTTCGCGTCAAAATTTTTTGCGCGGCTATGTATCCGATTTCCGGCGATGGAATATCGCCTTCGAGCTGCGCGATTAAATCCGCGTCGAGCTTTATGCCGCGCCTGCGCGCCGCCGTTTCAATCGTTTCCCAGCGAACGAGCGTGTCCGAACTAAAATCCTGTCCTTTGATAAAAGCGATTCGGCGATGTCCGAGCGTAAACAGATGACCGACACCGAGTTCTGCTGCGTGGCGGTGATTTAAAATCACGTTTGTTACGCCTTCGATTTTTCCGTGTCCAGAAACAGTAACAACGGGTAAATCGGTTTGAAAACGAATCGGCGTATCAACCGCGATGATACCTTCGACTTGGCGTTCGAGCAGCATTTTCGGATGATGTTCGAGCAGGTCTTCGCGGTGCAGATGGCTTGCCGTCAAATAGAAAAAACCTTCTTTTGAAAGCGCCGCCTCGACGCCGCTTAAAACCATCGACGAATAACCGTCCGACAGTTCCGGCACAATTACGCCAAGTGTGAAACTGCGCTGCGCCCGCAGAGAACGCGCAAAATAATTCGGTCGGTATTTAAAACGCGCCGCCGCCGCAAAAATCCGGTCTTTCGTCTCCTGCGGAATCGTCGCAGCCGCCGGCGCGTCGTTCAGCACAATCGAAAGCGCGGTCGGTGACAACCCGAGATGTGCAGCCAATTCTTTTAAGCTGATATTGCGATTCGTTTGTTTCTCGGAATTCTCCGTCAAAGGATTTTTTCTCGAGCGCGGCATAGCCGAAAGTTTCGCATACTTATCCGAGGCAAAGCAAGAATAATTTTTAAAGGTTTTTTGTTTCCCACACCAACAAAGCTAAAAAATGTCTTGACCGCGATATTACAAGAGTGTTATAAATTTTGTATTAACTAAAACGATTTAGTAAAACGATTCAGCAATTAATACTTAAAACACCAATTTGGCGGTCGGATGGAGAATCTAACTAATTCTGGAAAATTCCGAGCCTGTCCAACGTTTGTCATTCTAAACTATTTTTTCCACGCAATTTTATTTTTAAATTTAGTCTTCGGAGGTTTCCAAAATGCAGAAAGGAATTTCAAAATTTTCGAGCGGTTTGTTTTTTTGCGTCCTTATTTTGGGTTTCAGCATCGTTGCCAACGCCCAATTTAAAGCGGCACTGCAAGGCACTGTTACCGATTCCACAGGTGCTGCCGTTGTCGGAGCAAATGTTGTATTGACCAATATTGAAAATAACAAGGAGGTGCAAACCGTAACGAGCGACGCTGGATTTTATCGTTTTAACGGTCTTGCGCCCGGCAATTACAAAGTTACGGTTTCGCTAACTAACTTTAAGCAAAAAGTAATAGAGGACTACAGCATTAACGCCGAAACCGTGCAGGGGTTGGATATTGCTCTTGAAGCCGGAGGCGGCATCAGCGAAACGGTAACGGTAACGAACGATGCACAACCGCTGAGGACTGAAGACGCAAATATTGATAAAACCTTAACTACCAAGGAAATTCTGCGCCTCCCGCAAGTCGGACGCGACCCATACGAATTGGCTCGCTTAACGCCGGGAATCTTCGGCGACGGTGCGCGCGGCGGTAACGGTCTGGCGACCGGCTTGCCGAATTCGCCGGGTCCGGGCGGTTCAAATAGCTCGGTTTTCCAGGTTGAAAACCAAGTTCCGATTTCTGCAAACGGACAACGAGTTTCGGCGAATAATTTTCAGATAGACGGAGTCAGCGTCAACAGCCAAACCAACGGCGGCGGCGCGGTTATTACGCCCAGTCAAGAAGCGGTCAAGGAAGTTACCATTTCTTCGAGTTCATATTCGGCTGAAGACGGTCGAAATTCCGGCGCGATTGTCAAAGTAGTAAGTCAAAACGGAACTAATGATTATCACGGAAGCGCGTTTTTCAAATATGACGGACCTGAACTAAACGCCTTTAATAAATTTCCGGGCGCGCCGCAGCGAGTCAACGACCACTCGCGTCAATTCGGCGGAAGTTTTGGCGGACCATTGCCGTTTCTGCATTTTGGCGAAGGCGGTCCGTTTGCGACAAACGGTAAAGACAAATTATTTTTCTATTTTGCGTATGAGGGTTTGAGAAGCGGGACGACCACTACTTCTGATGCTTTTGTGGAAACCGCCCAATACCGAAATTTAGTTCGCACTCTAAGACCAAACGGAGTTACGGCGCAGGTTTTCCGCACGCCCGGTATTGAGCCGCGGATAGCGTCGGTTCTCCCGACGACGTGCGGTGCAGCCGGTTTCGCCAGCAACCGCTGCCGAGAAGTTAACGGCGGGTTAGATTTAGGTTCGATAACCGGAACGCTTAACACTTATCTGCCATTTGGAAACCAAGTTGGCGGAAACGAAATCGGCGGCGGCTTTGACGGTATTCCCGACGTTCAATTTGTTCGTTTGTTGAATCCGAATTCTTTTAAAGGAAACCAATTTTTTACACGAATTGATTACAACGCGACATCGAAAGACAGTATTGCCATCTCTACTTTTTTTACGCCGACATCAAGAGTCGGGGCAGACCTCGGCGGGCGAAGTCGTCAGCTAGGCGATATTATTTCTAAGCCGCTGAATTTTTCGACAGCATTGATTTACAACCGCAATATTTCTTCGACAATGTTTAATCAAGCTCGAATAAATTACAGCGGATTTTCATTTAATGAAGTTGCTTCCAATCCAGATTCAAACTTCGGCATTCCGCGCATCGAAGTTGAAGGTCTTCCCTTTGACCGAATCAGATTCGGCGCTCCGCAGGGTGAAAATACTCCCGGTATTTTGTCGGAAAAAAGTATAGATTCCAGCGATACTTTTAACTGGATTATAGGCAATCACGCCTTGAAAATAGGAACTCAGAATCGTTTTGATTTTAACG
>JALYZF010000189.1 GCA_030948995.1 Acidobacteriota bacterium | reverse complement strand
TCTTGAATCAATCGCCGAGCGAGTTACGCTTTTGTTTTTAAGCTCGCTTGCCTTCGAGCGCAACGTTGCCAATGCTCTGACCGACACATTAACCGATTTGCCGAACGAGCGGGCGTTTTATCTTGTTTTGGAAAATCAGATTGCCGAATCGCAGCGTCTTCGGGAAGAAAGACCGTTGACCGTTTTAACTTTGGATATAAAAAACTTCGCCGACCTGAACGAAAAACTCGGACACTCCGTCGGCGACCGGATTCTGACTTTTGTCGCCGATACCATCAAAGAACAGCTCAGACAAATGGATTTTCTGGCGCGCGCGACTGGCGACGAATTTCTCGTGGTTTTGCCGACGGCTTCAAACGAAACAGCGGCAGAAATTGTCGGACGCATCGAAAAAGCGTTTGCATTAAAGGCATTTGAAATATCGAGACAGGAGAAGAAATATCTGCAGTTGAATTTCGGAATCGCCACATTCTTGCGCGACGGCGAAACTGCCGGGCAACTTCTGCAAGCTGCACATCTGCGTAAACAGCAAACAAAAGCGCCCGGAAAAAGCTCGGTTTTATTGTTTCCCAGAGAATATGTTAATTAAGGGTTCTGCCCTTTGACAGGCGGAATCGAACTTCCGTCTAGTTCCTTAAACGTATTGGCGGCTTCGAGAAGAACGGGCTTATTAGCAGCGTAGCGCGAATCAATCGTCCACATTAAAACTTGATGATAATTTTTCGGCGCTTCGACTAGCGTGTAAATCCAATTTGCCTTGATATTATTGATTGTGCCGGACAACTCAAACTGCCGGGCGGGATAGCCGTTTACGACAATCGTTTTTGTCTCCGAAAAAACCGGGTCAACGGTAGTTTTTTTAGCGTTTTGTTTGATTAATTCGGCATATCCGTCGAGATTCGTTTTCGGTGGAAAGTCGGTTTTAGCTTCGGAAATAATAATCGCGTATTGTTCGGCAAGCGGATTGGCAGCCTGAAAATTGGCTTCCTTATTTAAGTCCGTTTGAATGCTCCAGCTGCCGGGAACGGTCAATTGACATCTTCCGTCAGTGCAGGTAATCGTTTGCGGCGTCTGAGCTTTGTCAATCTGTTTTTTTATCAGGCTAATCGCCGAACAGCCGAAATTTGCCGCGAGAGCCGCAAACAGAAAAAAGAGAATAAACAATTTATATTTTTTCATAACGCGCGTTTCCTTCAGGTTTAGATAAATCTCAGACATATTAAATTAAACCGTATTTTTTTGCATTAAAAATTCTACTTAAATAGTCAAAAAAAATCCGAAACATAAAATTGCACGCGGTCACCCGCTTGTAAAAAAGTCGGCGTGTCTTGGTGCGGCGTAAAAAGTTCGATGTTTGTTTTACCGATTATCTGCCAGCCGCCGGGCGAAGCGAGCGAGTAAATTCCCGTTTGCCGTCCGGCAATCCCGACGCTGCCTTTTGCGACTTCGGCGCGTGGCGTCTGTTTGCGCGGCGCGGCAATTCTATCGCTGACTTCGCCCATATAAGCAAAACCGGGCAGAAATCCGAGCATATAAACGCGGTAAATTTGCGCCGTGAAAATTTGGACGACTTCTTCCGGCGAAAGGTTATTTTCCGAAGCGACAAATTCCAAATCGGGTGCAAATTCTGGCTTGAAGGAAACCGGAATTTTAATCAAGCGCCATTCTTTCATCTCGAAACTTTTCAAATCGCGCAAAGCATTTTCCGTTAAATTTCTCACAGCTGCAAAAGCAGTCGCGTGTGCCGGGAAATTTTTTCTAACCGTCACAACGTCGTAAAAAATCGACAGCGAAGCATACGCAGGAACGATTTCGACAAAGCCTTGAAATTGGTTTTCTTCAAAATAACGGGCGAGATTTAAAACTTTTTGGTTTGTTTCAAGAGAGATTTCATTGGCGAAACTGACGGTTAAAACCGCATCGCCGAGCGGGAAAATTTTTACTTTTGGTTGGTCATTCGTCACTTTCCGAATCATCTCCGTAATGATAGTGAACTTCGCCGCAGGCAAATTTTCCGATAAATTTTGACGTTTTCTGGTCATCGCGCTTTGGACTAAAGTAGTTATTTTCTACTGCCCAATCGTAAGAGCCTTCATCTAAAGGATACATAGTTAAGCAGCCTGATAATTTATGATGATTAATCCACTTCTCGGCATTTTCCTTGCTTGAAAAAACTCCTGACGGAAAGTTTCCGCCACCGTTAAATACCCAAACAAATATTTTATTTGTTTTTTCTGACATCATTTATCTTTTTCTTTGTTTCGGGTCGAGATATTCGCGCAGACCGTCGCCGATAAAATTAAAGGCAAGAACGGTTAAAGCAATAGCAATAGCAGGAAAAAAAAGGACGTGCGGCGCGTTGTATAAAATATCTATGCCGCGACCTTCTTCGAGCATCGTTCCCCAAGAAGGCGCGGGCGGCGGAATTCCCAAACCGAGAAAAGACAGCGACGCTTCGGACAGAACCGCCCCAGCCATTCCCAAACTTGCTTGCACGATTAAAGGCTGAATCGCATTCGGCATAATATGCGTGAACAAAATTCTGAAATTGCTTGCGCCCAGCGCGCGCGCGGCTTGAACGAAATCGTATTCGCGGATTTTCAAAACCTGCCCGCGCATCACGCGCGCGTAGCCGACCCAGCCGATAATGCACAAAGCGAGAATCAATTTGCCGAGTCCAGCGCCCAAAAATGCGACGAGCGCGATTGCCAAGAGAAGTCCGGGAAATGCGAGAAAAACATTGAATACATAACCGGACAAAAATTTATCAACCCATCCGCCGTAAAATCCGGCAATCGCGCCGATAAAAACTCCAATAATTGAAGAGACGACAACGACAATAATTCCGACTTCCAGAGAAATTCTCGCCCCGTATACGACACGCGAAAAAACATCGCGCCCGAGCGCGTCGGTGCCGAAAAAATGTTCGCCCGACGGAGCAGTGTAACGCATTGCCGTATTTATCGCTGTTACGTCGTGATTAGCGATGAACGGCGCAAAAATTGCCGTTAAAATAAAAACGGCGGCAACGGCAATTCCGATGTAAGCAAGTCTGTTCATCTAAGAATTTACGAAAATCGAATGCGCGGGTCTAATTTGCGATATACCAAATCGGTCAGCGAATTTGCCAGAATATATGTTACGGAAATGACGAGAACGCAGCCTTGCACGAGGCGATAATCGCGTTTGCCGATGCCGTCTTCGAGCAGCAGCAAGCCCAAACCTTGCCAGTTGAAAATCTTTTCGGTGATAATCGCGCCAGCAAGCAAAACGCCGAGTTGCAAGCCTAAAATCGTAACCACCGGAATCAAGCCATTTTTCAAAACGTGCTTATAGACGACTTTTTTCTCGCTCAAACCTTTGGCGCGCGCCGTGCGGACGTAATCTTCGCCGAGTTCTTCAATCACCGACGAGCGAATCATACGGGTTAAAATCGCCGAAAGCGCTGCGCCTAATGTTACGGCTGGCAAAATAATATCTTCGGGATTGGCGCTGCCGGTCGGCGAAAATATATGAAACTTGACTGCGAAAATATAAACCAGAAAAGGTCCGATAACAAAAGTCGGCAGGCTGATGCCGAGCAGTGCGATGAAGGAAGAAAAATTATCAATCAGCGAATTTTTATTTGTTCCCGCCAGAACGCCGAGCGGAACGGCAATTCCGATGGCGATAAGCATTGCGACGACCGCCAATTCGATTGTTGTCGGGTAGCGTTCCGTAATCATCGCCAAAACCGGACGATTCGTGCGAAAAGAATTTCCCAAATCGCCGGTTAAAACGCCTTTCCAATAATCGAGATAACGATTGTCCGCGCCGTTCCAAACGAAACCTTTTTCAGAATTATACGCAAAGAAAAACGCCGGTTTATCGAGACCGTGCGTTTGGTTAAAAGCAGCAATTTGTTCGGGCGTCGCCTGCTCGCCCAAAATCGCTACTGCCGGGTCGCCCGGGACTAATTCGATTAAAAGCGTAACCAGCGAGACAACCGTCCACACGACTAATAAAAGAAGTGCAGTTTGTCGTAGAAAATTTAAAACTTTATATTTCATCTGGTCTGATGATTAGCTAGCTGATACTGAAAACACGCTCTTAACTTTTCAGGTAAAGCGAACTACTACCATAGTCAATTACTGCTGAATGTGCCTCTAAAACATCAACGCCAAGTATTGCGTCAACCGGAGTTGAGCCTTTCAGAGCTAACGCCTGATTGACGTGCGACAAATCCATCGCCAAAAATCCTAAGGCTTTTGGCGAAATGTCGCCGATTACGAAATGAGCATCTTGAAACTGATAAACCTCAAATTGTGCCGCGCCGGCGCCGCCGCCTAAAATTGATAATTTCTCCGTCGGCAAAGTCATTTCTTGAACTAATTCGAGGCTGAATACAGTGTTTGATGCGCCTGTATCAATCAATACTGAAACAGGACGGTCATTTAGCAAACCTTCCGTGTGAAAATGCCCGACTCCACTTTTTGACAACGGAATTTGAATGTAACTGTTTTGGTTTAGAAATGTGGCTAAAGACATCATTAATTCTTTTATCACAGATGCCGCAGCAATGCGCGCTCATCAAATAGGAAAAACAGCTAACTTTAACAAATTATGAGCCTTGGGTGAACTCAGAGGTTTTATTTTTTCGTTCCCGAATGAATTGCTGCAATTCCGCCGGTCAAATTTTTATATTCTACGCCGGAGAAGCCCGTGTCGGTCATCATTTTTGCGAGATTTTTCTGGTCGGGAAATTTTGAAACCGAATCGGGCAAGTATTCATACGCGCCGCGCGAGCCGCTGACTGCGCCGCCGATTCTAGGCAGAATATTGGAAAAGTAAAATTGAAAAAGCTGGCGAAAGCCCGGAATTACGGGCGTTGAAAATTCAAGAATGACTAATTTTCCGCCTTGTTTCAAAATACGATGAAATTCGATTAAACCGTTTTGCCAGTTGGAAAAATTTCGCAAGCCGAAGGCAATCGTTACCGCGTCGAAACCCGCGTCGGCGAAAGATAAGTTCATTCCGTCGGCTTCGAGGTAGGGAATTTCGACAGAGTTTTTTTGATTTTTTTCTTTGGCGATTGAAAGCATCGGACGACAAAAATCCGTGCCGAAAATTTTAGCTTTGCCGGATTTTTGCAGTTCGATAGATAAATCGCCCGTGCCGCACGCAACATCTAAAACAAGAGCGTTTTCGTCGTCCAAAACGTCTTCGAGTTTCTGCGAAACCAGCCTGCGCCAACGTTTATCGATATTAATCGACAAAAAATGATTGAGAAAATCGTATTTCGAGGCAATGCCGGAGAACATCTCGCGGACGGCGCGGGCGTGTTTCAATTCATCGGCGGTTTTTTCGTTTTGCATTCGATTTCAAGTTAAAATTATTGTTTTGCCGCGACGGATTTCTTGACCGTTATATTGACAAAAGGTTGTTTCTGCAAATTGTCGCTAACTCTTTGAACGTCTGCAAATGTAACATTGTTTGCCTTTTGCAATTCGTCTTTTACCGACGCGAGTTTATAAGTATCGACGTCGAGCCACAAATCAGCCAAGTCGGTTAAGGACTGAGTTTTTTGATTTAAATCCGCAATAATTTTGCTTTTTGCCTGCTCGAAATTGTTTTGAGTAATTGTCGGATAAATAGGCTTGCCGTCTTTTAGATTTACAAGAATAAACGGACAAACATTTCTGCTAATCGGAAGTTCTATTTTGTCCACAAAATTTTTGCTCTGCCTGATAAAGTATTCACCATGCAGAAAATATGCCTCATATTTCAATTCACCGTGGTTGGATTCGTCGGTTAAACACGCTTCGTTTTGCCAAACTTTGGCAACAATCTGAGTTGCATAAAAGTCTTTATCGATTCGAGCGGCGGCGTTTGTTGCAGTGCGAGAATAAGTCTTTTCTAAATTTGGAATTTCGATTGTTAATACTTTGGTATCAGGTGCGTCCGGCTGTCGAAATGTTGCGGGAATTTTTTTGTCGGCTTGCGTCCACGCGCCGAAATAGCGGCGGACGGCGCGGTAAACCAAATCGGGTTTGACGTTGCCGACGACGGCGAGCGTGGCGTTGTCGGCGGTTAAAAATCT
>JALYZF010000172.1 GCA_030948995.1 Acidobacteriota bacterium | reverse complement strand
AAGTTGCTCGGCGGAAGCGCGCGAAGCGGCGGCTGATTGAAGACGCGCTTCGGCAGAGCGCAGTGTTTGCGTCGTGTTTCGCACGTCGGCTTCAATTAATTGTTCGGCTTGTGCGCGCTGATTGGCGAGTTGGTTTCCAAGAGCGAGCGAGCTTCCCAAATTTGCTTCGGCGACGCGATTTCCCAAAGGCAGAGAAATTCTCACGCCGACGCGATACGTCGGAAATTTCTGAGTAAAAACGTCGGCGAGCGAGCCGAAAAATCCGCCTACTAAACTTGCAGGCGGCGACGAAACGGTCGTCGTCGGATTAATTACGAGCGGCGGCAAGCCTTGATTTGTCGAAATTTGATTGACGCGCGCGAGAAGGTCAGCGTTTACCGTGTTTGAAGTTCTGGTAATATCGTTTGCCGTCCCCGCCAGACCGTTCGACGTATAAATTCCCACAAGGTCAATCTGCGGTTTCGTTTGGTTGCGGAAGTAGCGCGTGTTGATGTCGTTGACCTCCAAGTTTGCCTGTAGTTGTTGAAGTTCGGGACGATTTTTTAAAGCGTCGGCGACGGCGATTTCGAGCGGAACGCGCGGCGCTTCGATGTCAACCGGCGTTGTCGGCGTCAGCGTTTGAAACCAAACTTCGGAAGTTCTGTCTTTGAGCATCAAAGTTTTCAGCGTGTTTTCCGCAAGCGTAACGCTTTGCTGCGCGGTATAAACATTCTGCTCGAAAGTTGTGATTTGAGAATTGGCGGCAACGATTTCAATGGGAGCGAGAACGCCTTTGGCAACTAATCTTTGATTGCTTTCAAGCTGCACGCGCGCTTGTTTCACGGCGTCAATCTGCACCTGCAAATTTCTAAGGGCGAAAACCAAATCCCAATACGACTGCTCGACTTGACTGATAACGTTAATTACTTCGGCGCGAAACTGCGCGTCGGTTAAAGACAGATTTTTCTTGGCGATGGCGATGTTGCGGCGCTGAATATCAAAATGCAGACCGCGCCACAAAGGTTGCGTGTAAGTTGCCGTGAATGCGCTCGGAAACTGCGGATTAAGCAGCGAGTTTTGGTTATTTGTCGAAGTCCGCGACGTTGTAAAAGTTGAATCATAAGAGCCGCCGGCGAACGGCGAAAAACCGCTCGCGCCGACATCGCCATTGAAACTTTTTTGCGTAATCTTTCCGCTCGAACCCGCGCCGCCGATAGTCGAAGCAGTAGGCGTCGTGCGGCTTTCGTAATAAGTTTCACCGACAATCGCCGAGTCATAAACGCCGCGCGCCGCTTTCAGATTAAACTCGGCGATTTTTACCGTTATGCGCGAGCTGTCAATATCGTTGTTGTTTTCGAGCGCGAGCTTTATCGCGTCGTCGAGCGAGAGCGAAAGCTGATTCATCATATCGACGCCGACGCGCTCGGCAGACGGCAAAGGACGAATCGGCGCTTCAAAATTCGGCGCGACCGGCGGCGGCTCGGTCGGTAAATCCGCAGGCGACACCGCGCCCGCGTCGCCGACATTCTGCGTCGGCGTTTGCGGCACATTGTTATTCGCGGGCGCGACGTTTCCGTTGTTATTTGTTACGTCGTTTCTCGGCGTTTGGTTATTCGTAAGCGTTGCCGGATTATTCGTCGTTCCGGTGGAAGGCGTTACGGGCTGCGTCGGATTCGTCGTCGGAATCGGCGGGTTTTGCGGCGTCGTCTGCGCTGAAACCGAAAGCGCGAATAAACCAAACATCAACAGAAACGCGCTTTTGAGCGCTAGACTGTAAATTTTTAGAAAACGAATACACATATATTTTTTAAATCTTCTCGTCCGAAATTTCATTAAGAATACCCTTGCTGGCGCGCGGGTTTTTGCCATTAAATTTTCTCGCCCGAGGGTTCGTTTATAAAATCTTCTTTTTCGTGCGGCGCGTCCCGCTCGACCGTTTCTTTTCTGCGGCTGAAAACGCCGGAAAACGTGCCGCTCAATTTTTGATACGCGGGGCGCAGATTATTTGCTTTGAAAGTCCGCAGGCGGCTGCCGACGCCGCGCAAGATTTTCGATTCCTGCACGTCTTCAAACAGCGAATAAAAAACGGGAACGGCGAGCAATGTCAAAAGCAAGCACATTGATTGACCGCCGACGACGAGAATACCGATTGAGCGATTTGTCGCCGCGCCCGCGCCGCTTCCGACAACGAGCGGAATCATTCCGGCAACAAGGGCAATGGTCGTCATCAGAATCGGACGCAGACGGTCGCGGTTTGCTTGAATAATCGCGTCGTAGCGTTCCATTCCTTTAGCGCGCAAGCCGTTCGTATGGTCAATCTGCAAAATCGCGTTTTTCTTGACGATGCCGAAGAGCAGCAAAATTCCGAGAGCGGAGAAAATATTCAATGTTTGTCCCGCGATTAAAGTCGAAAGCAGCGCGAACGGAATCGAAAGCGGCAAGGTCAGCAAAATTGTAATCGGATGAATAAACGATTCAAACTGCGCCGCCAAAATTAGATACATAAAAACGAACGACAGCAGAAACGCTAGCATAAACGAATTGTATGCGCGTTGGAGTTCCTGCGATTGTCCGGTAACGCCCGTGTGATATTCCTGCGGCATATTCAAAGACGCGGCGTGTTTTTGCAACACGGCGAGCGCGTCAGCTTCAGAAGCGTTCGGCGGAAGGCTGGCGGAAATCGTTACTTGTCTTTGCCGGTTCAGACGGCTAATCGAAGCCGGGCTTGTTCCTTCTTGGAGTTTGACAAGTTTTTCTAATCCGACCGTTCCGCCGTTTGCCGAAGCGACCGTAAAATACTGCAAACTGTCGCGCGTCCGTCGAAACGGCTCGTCCGCCTGCAGCACAACGTCGTATTGGTCTGAGCCTTCGGCAAAAGTTGTAACGCGCTGTCCGGCTGAGAGAATATTCAAAGCCGTTGCTACGTCGCCCGCTTTGACGCCCAAGTCAGCCGCTTTCGCGCGGTCAATCGTAACGCGAATTTCCGGGCTGCCGAGTTCGAGCGAGCGGTCGGCATCGCGGAAAGTGTTGTCGGCGCGCAGTTTTTCAAGCAATTGGTTTGAGTATTGGTCGAGCTTTTGAATGTCTGGACCGGCAATGAAAAAGCCGATGCCCGAACCGCCGCGTCCCAATCCCAAACTATTGCCGATTGAAGAATTGCCGGAAACGTTAACGCGATAATCTTTCGACGAATATTTTTTGACGATGCCGCGCGTTTTGTTTATCAAATCGACTTGCGAGAGTTGGCGGTCGGTAACCGGAACGAGACTGACGTTGACCGAACCCGTGTTGTATGCGCCGCCGCCGTAGCCGCCCGCCTGCACCAATGTATTTTGAACGCCGGGAAGCTGCTCGCGCACGTCGCGCCCGATGCGGTCGAGAATGCTCTGCGTCGCGGCAAGGCTCGTGCCTTGCGGCGCGCGTAAGTTGATGCTGAAAGCCGATTCATCTTCGTCCGGCAGAAAACTCATTCCGACCGATTTGAAAAGCGGGTAAATCGAAACAACTGCCAAAACGCAAAGCCCGACAATCAGCCAGCGATGCGCCATCGAGAATTTCAAAAGCCAAGCGTATGTTCGGTCAATTTTGCTGTAAAACCACGAATCTTTTGATTCGTTAGTCCTGTGTCCAGAGTCCGCAGTGCTTAGTCCTTCCTGCTCGACTTCTGAATTCTCCGTTATCTTTTTTCCTTCAACTTCTAGATCTTCTTCCGACTCTGGACTCTGGACTCTGGACTCTGAACTCTTTATCCAGCGCGCCGCAAGCATCGGCGTCAACGTGAACGAAACAATCAACGAAACGGCAATCGCCGTCGCGCTCGTCAAACCGAAGCTCGACATAAAACGTCCGACGATTCCCGTCATAAAACCGACGGGAATAAAGACGGCAAGCAACGATAACGTCGTTGCCAGAACAGCCAAGCCGATTTCTTTCGTGCCTTCGATTGCGGCTTGAAACGGGTGCATTCCCTTTTCTTCGACGAAGCGGTAAATGTTCTCTAAAACGACAATCGCGTCGTCAATTACGATGCCGACCATCAGTGTCAGCGCGAGCATCGTCATTTGATTTAAGGAATAGCCGAGCGCGGCGATTGCGGCGAACGAAGCGATAATAGAAACGGGAATGGCAAGCGCGGCAATAATCGTCGAGCGAATGTTCCACAAAAAGAAAAACACGATAATCGCGGCGAACAAACCGCCTAAGATTAAATGTTCCTCAATCGCGTGCAAAGAATTTTCGATAAATTCCGATTGGTCGCGTGTTACGGCGACTTTCAAATCCGGCGGCAAGGTCGGCTGAATTTCCGCCATTCTTTGTTTGACAGAGCGGATAAGCGCGACCGTGTTTGAGCCGGATTGTTTGCGAATGGCTAAGGAAACCGACTGCACGCTGTCGAGCGAGGCGGCGGTCGTCGGGTCAACGCCGCCGTCAACGACGCGCCCGACATCTTTGATTTTTACGGGAAAACCTTTGCGCGTCGTGATGACGATTTCATTAAAATCCTTGATGTCCGTGATTTTGCTGAGCGTGCGAAGATTCGTCGTTTTCGCGCCCTCGTTGACCGCGCCGCCGGGCGATTCGGTGTTTTGCGCTCGCAGAGCGTTTGAAACTTCCGTTATCGAAAGATTGTAGGCGCGCAGGCGGTCAGGATTGACGTAGATTTTTATTTCTCTTGCGCGTCCGCCGAAAACCTGCACTTCGCCGACGCCTTCCGCATTTTCGATGCGCTCTTGAATTTGCTTCTGAACCAAATTTGTTAATTCGATAACCGAGCGCGGCGCGCTGACCGAGTAAATAAGAACCGGCTGCGAATCGGGGTCTGATTTGCGAACAACCGGCGGGTCGGCAGTCTCCGGCAAACGATTTAAAACGCCGCTCAATTTTTGCTGAATTTCCTGATAAGCCTGATCGGGGTCTTTGTTGAGATTAAAAGTCAGCGTAATGCTCGAACGCCCCTGCGAAGAAGTCGAAGTCATTTGGTCGATGCCCGGAACAGTATTGACCGCGCCTTCGATAATATCGGTAACTTCAGATTCAATTTGTTCGGGCGCAGCGCCCGTGTTCGTCGTCTGCACGGAAACGGTCGGCAAATCGATTTTTGGAAAACGGTCGACGCCGAGCGTGAAAAAGCTAAACCCGCCGACAACCGTTAAAAGCAAAACGATGACGGTCGCAAATACGGGACGATTAACGCAAATTTCAGCCAGCCACTGCATAAAAACTTTTCCTACTGTGCGATTACTTCTACTTTCGCGCCTTCGTAAAGCTGCGGCAAATTGCTTGTAGCAATCGTTTCGTCGGCGTTGACGCCGTTTATAATTTGAATTGTGTCGCCTTCTTCAGTTCCGAGTTGGACGACGCGCAATTTTGCTACGCCTTCCTGAATCACAAAAACGCGATAGGACTGCGTGCTTTGGTCGTTATAGAGGGCGGCGCGCGGCACGAATAATCCCGTGTTTCCGCCTTGTTTGGTGATTCGCGCGGTGGCGAACATTCCCGGACGCAGCGCGTTATTATTGTTTTCGATTGACGCTTCAATTGTCGCCGAACGCGAAGTCGGGTCAACCGCCGGATTGACAGCCGTTACCGTTCCGGCAAATTTGCGGTCTTTGTAAGCGTCAACTTCGACGGAAACGGCTTTGCCGAGCGACACGAAAGGCACGTCCGCCTCGCTGACTTGAATTTGAATTTTTATCGGGTTCGTCCGCAAAATCGTGGCAACGACCGACGCGCTTGAGACATATTCGCCGACGGCGACGGGGCGATTGCTGACGAAACCGGAAAACGGCGCGCGGATAATTGTATCGGTAATTGCTTGCTGCGCCGTTCCGACTTGGGTTTGCGCGGCTTCGACGGCGGCTTGCGCGCTTTTTATTGCTTGATTGCTTTGTTTGGCGGTATTAATGGCGGCTTCCTGCGCCTGTTTAGCGCTGTTTAGACGCGCCCGCGCCGTATCGCGCGCGGTTCGATATTGGTCATATAAAATCATTGCCACATCGCCGGTTTTTACTAAATCGCGGTAACGCGCTTCGTTTGCTTCGGCGAGTTTCAATTCCGCGGCGGCTTGTTCGTAATTAGCATTTGCGGCGCGCACTTCTGGAATCGTCGTCGCCGTAAAAACTCCATTTTGCGCTAAACCCAAACGCGCTTCTGCCTGCCTGACTCCGGCGATTGATTGCTTGACTCCGGCTTCGGCTTGCGCCAGTCGCAAGCGCGCGTCCGTGTCGTCGATTCGCGCAATGACGCTGCCCTGCCCGACAAAATCGCCGACGTTTGCCGAAACATTGACGACTTTTCCCGCAACTTTCGGCGCGACATCCGACGTTTCTTGCGCCGTCAAACTTCCCGTCGCTTGTATAAAAGACGGAACTTCGCGCGCTTCGACTTTCGCCGTCGTGACAGTAATCGGATTTTCCGTTTTCGCTTCGTTACTATTGCCGCCGCTTTTTCGATTAGCCGAATCGGCTTTTCCGCCGCTACAGGCAACGAAAAAAATTGCCGCTGCCGCTATAAGAATAAATATTTCGGCAAGCCGGCGGCGGCGCGAGAAATTTAGGAAATTCATAAATTGAAAACTGTCGAATTGTGTTGCCCGAAAATTGAAAATTCCCTGCGGCTTAATCTCTACTTAGAACTATTAAAACTATTCGTATCTTTGGATAGACAATTATAGAAGCTAAAAGGTTGTAACTCAAAACAAAGCGCCCGGACAACTAAAGCGAAAAGCCCTAAACAACTTGCTCAGGGCTTTTTTTCTTTACAATTTTTTACAAATCTATCTTTCTGCAAATTTATATTTCGCCGCGTTCTTGTTCGACTTCCGTCTCTAATTTGACGGCGAGTTTGCGCGCGCCCGGCTGGTCAAAAGTCTCAATCCAGCGCAGAGTTTCGTCTAGGATGCGAAGCTGGTGCTGTTTAAAATTCGGCTTGCCCGCGACCGAACCGAATTCGCCGTTGTAAAATGCCGTGCGCGGCGGGCGAACTCTGTCGGTCATTGCGCCGTCAACCGAAATCATTATCGTCGGGATATTGGCTAATTCTAAAGTGCGCGCGATGATGCCCATTGTTTGATGACACAGGCGCGACGCCGGAATTAAAAGCGCGGCTTGCACTTGATAACGCGCGACACGCTCGGCGATTTGCGGCGCGAGGCTGTCGGCGACAAGACGGGCGTTTGGAATGTATCCGTTTAAGCTCCACCAGACGTTGTTTAAGCTGCCGATAACGCCGTTTGCTTGATATTCAAGCAGACGTTCGACTGGAATTTGCGAATTCATATCTTGCCTGACCGCCGTCGCGTCATAGCCGCGCACCGCGTAAAGTAAATCCGCCGCTTCAACTTCAATCGGAATTTCCCGAAAACTGGCATCGCCGTCGCGCGAAGTAATATCGAACGGCGTCGTGCCGTCAATATACGCGCCTGCCGACGAAATAAGAGCGAGATTTAACGTCGGAAGCGCGCGGCGCGCAGGTGCGAAC
>JALYZF010000148.1 GCA_030948995.1 Acidobacteriota bacterium | reverse complement strand
CCTTGACCGTTTTTAACTTGTCCGATTGATTGTTCGGGAACATCTATGCGAAGTCGCAAAACGCTCGTTCGCAAAATCGTGGCGACTTTTGTATTCGTCGAGGCAAATTCGCCGACATCGGCAATACGTTCAGAAATGAAACCGCTAATCGGCGCATAAACTGTCGTGTCGCTGATTGCTTTTCGTGCCGCCGCTTCCTGCGTTCGCACCGCTTCGACCGCCGCCTGCGCCGAGCGGACGGCGGCTTGAGCCGTATTAACTTGCGCTTCGGCAGTATTGATGGCGGCAAATCTTTGATTCGCGGTGTTGATTGCCGATTGGTATTGCGATTGCGCCTGCTCGCGCGCCGCTTTGCGCTGGTCGTAAATCGAGCGCGAAACGTCGCCCGATTCGAGCAGGCGTTCGTTGCGCGTAAATTCCTTTTCCGCTAAATCCAGACCCGCTTTCGCCGTTTTTACTTCGGCGACCGTGTTTACGTCGAAATGACCGCCGGCAGGCAATCCCAATTGCGCGCGAACTTGCTGCACATTTGTTTGCGCCTGCTGGACGTTTGATTGCGCTTGAATAACATTTGATTGCGCCTGCACAACTTGCGCCTGCGTTTGTTCGAGCCGAATCTGCGCATCGCGGTTGTCAATCTGAACGAGCGGCGCGCCTTTCTGCACATAACTTCCGACATCAAAATTTACTGCCGTAATTTTCCCGCCGACCGTCGGCGCAACGTCCGTCTGCGCGTCGCTCGCTAAAGTGCCGGTCGCTTCAAAATATGTCGGCATATTTTGGACGACCGCCGTCGCCGTCGAAACTTCCACAACAGTAGGCGGCGCGGCGTTGGCGTTTACACTGACTTCCGCTTTTGAGCCGCGACAGCCGATTATCAATAAAGATAAAACCGTTATAAAAATTGCTGAAAATAATAATCTGGAAAATTTCATTTTTGTTTTTCCCGCAAAACGCCTTTTAATAAAATTTCGGTAAAGCATTTCGCCGCTTCTTCATTTGAAATATCGAGCAGACGCCGCGATTTGTCCCATAAAATATTGTTTAGCGAATGGTGAATAATCATTCCCAAAAACGCGCGGACGATAACTCTCGGTTCAACGTCGCGCATTACGCCGTCCGCCTGCCGACCGCGAATATAAGAGCCAAGAAAATCATAGAGCGGCGTTAAAAACCGATTGAAAAACATTTCCGCCAATTCGTGTTCGTCCAATGCTGAGTGAAACAAAAGCCGCATAATATCTACGTCGGCTTCATGATTCCGAAGCGCGTTAATCGCAAGATTATAAAAAACTTTGTAATCGTCCTTTGCCTCGATTGCCGCTTGCTCGACCGAACCTTCTTCCCAAGGCGGCGATTTTTTTCCGCCCTCGCACGCCTTAAAATCAAGAATCGCGTGATAAAGCTCGCTTTTCGTCGCAAAATGGCGGAAAACCATCGCTTCCGACACGCCTGCCAGACGCGCGATTTCCTTGGTCGTCGTCGCGCTAAAACCTTTTTGCGAAAAAAGTTTGATGGCAATCAGCAAAATTTGCGAGCGTCTTTCATCACCAGACATCCGGCTGGTTGTCGCCTCGTTTATTTCGTTTTCTTTAATCAAAAATTTTCCTCTTTACTTCATAAGTAAGTGCTTACTTACTTTCTCAAATTTATAAAACTCTTGTCAAGTTTGATGTGAAAGATTTAACAAGAACTTCGCATTTAAAAACTTCGTATCAACTTGCAGCAGGAAAAAGGCATCAAAGCCGCAATCGATTTTTGGGAAACAAGTCGGTTGATTTGATAAATTACGGACAAGGAGATATATAAAAATGACGGGAAATGAAACGAATAACGAAAAAAGTTTAATAAAACCTGAGGCTTCAAACGGCGAGGATAAAACGACAAACGAATATATGAACGATTTTAAAGCGCAAGCGCAAAATTACGGACAACAATTTCAAGACGCGGCAATGAAAGCAAAAGATTTCGCTAATGAAAAATTCGCGGTCGCCAGCGACAAATTCAAAGAGTTGCAAAATAAAGACCCGAAGGAATTGGTCGAAGACGCCAAGGAATTCGCGCGTCAGAAACCGGGACAAGCTATTTTGGTTTCGGCGGCGGTTGGCTTGGTTTTAGGCTTAATTTTTCGCGGCAGAAGATAAATCGGAAAATCGAAATAAACGGTTAAAGAAAAAGCGTCGCGTAAATTTACGCGACGCTTTTTCTTATGGAGAAGTTTAAATAATTAATTTAGTAAAAATAGAAATACATTTAGAACTTTAATCGCCTTGTAGAAAACGAATTTGATAATTTTTCAAAAACCTTTTTGCTCCAACCAACTACCTGCCGCGTCTTTTGACGTTCGCTTTTTTCCGTCAACTTCATAATTCAAACCGCGCATATCTTCAGTTGAAATTGCATTGTTCAATTTTTCAAAAGTCTCACTCAAAATTTCCAAACTCTCTTTTCGCGCAATAAAAACGGCTTGATACGGCGGAAAATAATGCCGGTCGTCGGCTAGTTGAACGAGGTCGAGCGTTGTAATTAAACCGTCGGTCGAATTTCCGGCAATCAAATCAATTTCTCCGGCGGCAAGCGCGCGATACGTTAAAGATAAATCCATTTCGCGCGGCTGTTTCGAGAAATTAAAATTATACGCCTTTGCAAATCCGCTGTAGCCGTCGGCGCGCGACATAAAATCCTGACCGAATCCGGCTTGCCAATTTTGAGACGCGGGAACGGCGTCGGAAATCGTTTTTAGATTTAATTTTCTGGCTGTATCGCCGCGCACAAGAATAGCAAAATCGTTTGAGAATCCGAGCGGCGGGCTTAAAACGAGATTAAATTTTTCAGCGTATTCGTCTTTAGTTTTCTCATAAACTTCCTGCGGATTTGTAATCGGCTGATGCTTCAAAATCGCGGTAAAAGCCGTGCCTGTATATTCGGGATAAACGTCGATTTGATTCGACAAAAGCGCGTCGTGCGCGAGATTGCCGCCGAGTTCAAATTTTCTTTCAACCGCGATTCCGCGCCTCTCAAGCATCTGCGCCAGAATTTCGGCTAAAATTACCGATTCGGTAAAATCCTTCGACCCGACGCGAATTTTTTCGTTTGAAATTTCAGAATTTTGATTTGAATTTTGCGTTTTAAGATTTGGAATAAAACTCAAACCAATCAAAACCGCAACCAAACCCGCCGCGCCGACAGCGATAAATTTTCGTCTCTGCATTGCCGATTTGTCTTTCGCATTGTCGAGCGCGAAAAGTTTCTCGAATCTGCCAAGCGCAAAATCCGCCACCAAAGCCAAGATTGCCGAGAAAAGTGCGCCTGCCAGAAGCAGATTATTATCGTTTTGTCTCAATCCTCGAAAAATATAAGTTCCGAGTCCTCCCGCGCCGACCGCAGCAGCAATCGTCGCCACGCCTACAGAAATTACAACCGCGACGCGAACGCCGGTTAAAATCACAGGCATTGCAAGCGGCAGTTCGACCATTTTCAAAACCTGCGCGTCGGTCATCCCCATTGCGACGGCGGCTTCTTTGATTTTTAAATCGACGCCGGAAATTCCCGTAACAGTGTTGCGAATAACGGGCAGAAATGCGTAAAGCGCAAGCGCGATAATCGCCGTTCGCGCGCCGATGCCGCCGATAAACGGTAAAGGAATCAGCAAACCGAACAGTGCGAGACTCGGAACAGTCTGCATTATGTTGGCAATTCCAAGAATCGGCGTTTGCAAAGATTTGATTCGCGTCAAAAGAATGCCGAGCGGCACGCCAATCAGAACGGCAAAAAATGTCGAGATGAAAACAAGAAGAAGATGTTCGCGCGTTAAGGCGAGCAATTCAGACCAATTTTGTCGGAGAAATTGAAAAAAATTCATATAACGATGAATGCTTTTATTCAGCATTCATTATTCATAATTCAGCGTTTCGAGATACGCCTGCGCTAAAGGCAAATTTGATTTAATAAAATTTTCCGGCGTATCGAGTAAAACGATTCTGCCTTTTTCCATTAAACAAATTCTTGTTCCCAAAAGCATCGCTTCGCGCAAATCGTGCGTAACAAAAACTGCGGTTTTATTTAATTCCTCAACTAACCTCGCAAATTCTTTCTGCAAATTATTTCGAGTAATCGGGTCGAGCGCGCCGAACGGTTCGTCGAGCAGAAGCAGGTCTGGATTTGCCGCGAGCGCACGCGCCACGCCGACGCGCTGGCGTTGACCGCCCGATAATTCGTGCGGAAAACGGTTTGCGTAAGTTTGCGGCGCAAGCCCGACAAGTTCAAGCATTTCAATAGTTCTGTCGCGTTTTTTCGCTTCATTCCAATTTTCAAGACGCGGAACGAGCGCGACGTTTTCTTCAACTGTAAAATGCGGAAAAAGCCCGGCTTCCTGCAAAACGTAACCGATTCGGCGGCGCAGATTTATCGCGTCCCAAG
>JALYZF010000143.1 GCA_030948995.1 Acidobacteriota bacterium | reverse complement strand
CAACTCGTGCAAATAATCGTCGGCAGGCAGCGGGCGCGAACCCCACGATCCGAGCTCTTCAAAAGTTTCCGCGCCCAGACAAATCAATTTCGGAATAGCGCGCCCGTCATTCGTCAGATATTTATCCATCAACTCCAGATTTTCGTCGCGCAAAATGTATAGCGTTTCGACGTTCGCACTTTCCGCCGCGATTTTTTCGATAACGGGAATATTCTGCGCTGCGTCGCCGCACCAACCTTCGGTCAAAATAAGCCAAATCATTTTGCGTTTTATGCCGCGCGCTTTTTCTTTAAGCGATTCGTTCAACACAACTGTTTTCTCTAACCGCTTCATTCGCTGCCGATTCAATTTGCCATAGCCGAACATCGCTTCCGATTGATTTTCGCCAGTCGTTTTCCCTTCTACAAGAAGCGCATCAATCAATCCGAGATATTCGGCAAAAGCCATTGATTTTTCAACGTAGTTTTTCATTGAATTTTTTGCCGCGAACAAACACGAAAGAACACGAAATAAATCAATTTAATTTTGTTTGTGTTTTGCTTTTTCCTTTTCGTGCATTTTTGTGTTTGTTCGCGGCTAATTTCCTATCTTCTGTCAATCAATTCTTCTTTCAAAAACCGCACTTTCGGCAGATTTGCAAGCCAATCGTTTTCTCTGTCCCTGTAACCGAGCGCGCATAAAACGACCGCCGAATAATCCTCTAAGCCTAAAATGCGGTTGAATTCCGCTGGATTAAAGCCTTCCATCGGCGTCGCGTCAATACCTAAAAACGCCGCCGTCTCCAAAATAAATCCGAGTGCGAGATAAGCCTGCCGCGAATTCCAGGTTTCGATTGTGCCTTCGTCAATCGCTTTGCGCGCTGAAGCCTTCATCGTGTCTTCATAATCCTTCATTGCCTCGCGCGGCATATTTCGGACTTCAACGATTCTATCAACAAAATGCGCGACATCGGCGTCGGTCAAAACTTTTTTATACGTGATAACGACCAGATGCGAACAGTCGGCAATTTGCGTTTGCCCGTATGCCGCCGGCGTTAATTCCTTTTTTAAATTCTCGTCCGTCACGACGACGAACTTATACGGCTGAAGACCATAACTCGACGGCGCGAGAATCAAGGAATGCTCCAAAACATTCCAATCTGCATCGGTGATTTTCTTGCTCGCGTCGTATTTCTTGACGGCGTAGCGCCAATTTAATTGTTCTATAATTGCTTCGTTTGATATAACCCTTTCTGTTGAAGCTGAAGTGTCTGCCATATTTTTTCTCCTCTTTATATTTAATAGTTTTGTAACTTTTGCTGCTACAATTTAACCCAAAAAAATTTAGACTTTTTCTTTCTGTCCGACCATTTCAATCACGTCTCGCAAACTGTATTGCGCCAGCTTTTCCTCGATTGTTTTGTCGATTTCCTTTTGCAGTCGGCACATAATCGCTTCGATATTTTTCCCGACCGGACAGTCCTGATTCGGCGTTTTCGGATGCAAGGAGAAAATCTCGCCGTGCGAAACCGCTTGATAAACGTCCGACAGAAGAATCTTTTCCGCCGGACGCGCCAGACAAGTTCCGCCCGTCGCGCCGACTTGCGAGACGACCAGATTTGCTTCCTGCAAGCTGCACAAAAGACGGCGAATGACGACCGGATTTGTATTAACGCTTCGTGCGATATAATCCGATTTAACGCGCCCTTCACAAGTTTCTGTGAGCATCGTCAGAACGTGAACCGCAATTGAAAATCTGCTGTTAGTCGCCATAACTGTAACAAGTTTAGTTACAAATAAATTTATTGTCAAGTTCAGTTTGTGGTGGATGGTGAGCGGTAAGTGGTCAGTTAAGGAATTCTTCTTTCATTCACCGTTCACCGCTACTTTCCCGCTTTTTCAAATAAAGATTAATGGCTAATCCGGCAATGCCGTTAAGAACCATTAGCGAATTGGTGAAAATAAAAACCGTGTTACCGACTAGATAGCTATAAACGGCGAAACCGACGGAAGCTGCAATCTGCCCGACGAAAAGCCACACAGAAACACCGCTGCTTTTGCCTTCGCTCCATTGTTTATAAACCTGTTTGGCAATCGTGATAATTAAAATCAGTGAACTGACCCAGCCGATTGTTTCCGTCATAAATCAATTATGAGAAAAGACGAACAGCAAAATTTCGGTATTCGTCTTAAATAATCAGACAATTTGTTTTTGGCGTTCGCCGCCGTTTTCAACGTCGTCAGTCGGCTCTTCGATTCCGGCGCGCGGCAATCTGTCGTGCGGCGCGGGCGTTTCCTCTTTAGGCTGTTCGACATCGGTGTCCGGGAAATCCGAATGACTGCCGAAATCGCCGTCGTCTTCGATTGAATTCACATCTGGATTTGGAATATTCTGAACGTCCTGCATTTGTTTAATTCTCCTCGAAATAAAAATTTAAATGATTTTGAGCAAACGGCGTGCCTTTGACCTTTCAGAATTTGAAGCGTCAAGAATAAAAAGGCTAAAAAGATTTTCGAGTAAATTGAGATAAAACGGAGAATAATTTTTTGTATGGAATCGAGGCAAAAGAATTTTCATTTTCCGGCGAGATGTTTTAATTGATTCAGCGATTCGTCGGAAATCAGGCGAAAGACGCGAACTCTTTGGTCGCCTGCAAATCTTTTTGCCGTGAGCGCGTCGCAGATTATCATCGAAGCGTTTTTCAAGCCTTTTCGCCAGTCTGCATTTTTTGTCGAGCGCAAAAGAATCGAGTCGGTTTCAATCTCGGCGGCGACGAGAACAGTTTTCGCCAGCAGGAGAAAATTTTCCCAGCCGGAAACGACTGCGATTAAATCATCTTTTTGCGGGCGCGTTTCATTCTGCATCGAACCTGCGACCGAACGCGAAATTAGATAAACGCGCTTTTTATCGGCTGGCAAAACACTTTCGATTTTAGATTTTTCGTCAAACATCGCCGCGACAATCGCGTTTGTATTTTGATATTTGCCGCCTAAACGTTCACAACTTGTGCCCGAAACTTTTAGATTTGTCGCCGCGCCGATTTCTTCAATTAAAATATCGCGCAAGTTTTCGTCCGGTTCGACGACTAAAACTTTTTCGGACATTTGATTTTCAAAATGCTTTTGCAAAGATTTGCGAATTTCTTCTAAAGAAAATCCGCGCGCTTGTGCGACGCGAAAAAATTCTGCGACAAGCGTGCCGAGTTCAAATTCGCCGTCCGCTTCTTCTATTTTCGCTTCGCAAACATAAAAACCGCTTCCCTTTTTTAGTTCGATTAAACCTTTTTCGGAAAGTTTTTGATACGCCGCGCCGACCGTATTGGCGTGGATTTGAAAACGCCGCGCTAGCTCGTGCGTGCTTGGAATCCGTTCGCCCGCCGGCAAATCGCCGCTGACAATTCCAAGCGTTATCTGCGTTATAAGCTGCTCGCGGACGGGAATTTCAGAGTTTTTCGAGAGCCAGATTTTCATATATTTTAGCCA
Source organism: Acidobacteriota bacterium (assembly GCA_030948995.1). Lineage (GTDB taxonomy): Bacteria > Acidobacteriota > Blastocatellia > Pyrinomonadales > Pyrinomonadaceae. The sequence goes on along the minus strand of JALYZF010000143.1, from coordinate 12,972 downwards.
CGAATAAACACAAAAAAACACGAAATAAAAACAAAAATTAAAAACAAAAATAATAGCTTGATATTAAATCATTTATTTTCAAAAAACTTCCGTGAATTTTTGTGTTTGTTCGTGGCTAATTCTCTAAGACGTGCTTCATCGCGTCTTCAACATTCGTATATTTGAATTGATAGCCCGCATCTTCAAGACGTTTCGGCACAACGCGGCAGCCTTCGAGTAGCAGCGTTTCGCCCATTTCGCCGAACATCAGTTTTATGGCAAATTCTGGAATCGGCAAAATCGTCGGACGACCGAGCGCGTGTCCGAGAGCTTTTGTAAATTCAGCGTTTGTCACCGGCGTCGGCGCGGTGAGATTAAACGAGCCGTTGAGATTTTCGTGGTCGAGAAAAAAATTGATTGTCGAAACAATATCGTCCAGCGCAATCCAGCTCATATATTGCTTGCCGCTGCCGACCGTTCCGCCGACGCCGAATTTGAAAGGCGTCAGCATCTTTTCCAACGCGCCGCCATCTTTCGCCAGCACGACGCCGATTCGCATACAGACGACGCGGGCGAAACTTTCAGCCTTTTTCGCCTCAGTTTCCCATTCGTCGCATACTTTCGCCAGAAAGCCTGTGCCTTTCGCGCTCTCTTCGGTTAAAACTTCGTCTTCGCGGTCGCCGTAAAAACCGACAGCCGAAGCGCTGATAAAATGCTTCGGCGCGCTTTTGCATTTCTTTAAAGCGTCAACCAAAATCCGCGTCCCGACAACGCGGCTGTTTTTTATGCTTTCCTTTTTTTCCTTCGTCCAACTTTCCGATGCAACATTATCGCCCGCAAGGTGAACGACGGCATCGAAATTTTCAAGTTTCGCTTGCTCAATTTCGCTAAAACCTATTCGAGCGTCCCACTCGATTTCATCAGCGCTTTGCGGCGTTTTCCGCACGAGCCGGAAAATGTCGTGACCTTTCTCTTTTAATGTCGGAACCAAATGCGTCCCGACCAAACCGCTCGCGCCTGAAATTAGAATTTTCATTGTTTATTTATGCTAATAATTTATAAAACTAGAGCCTTCGTATTTCCACAAATCACAACTTCGACAATTGTCTAAAAAAATTGGACTCGTAATCAAAAATGAGTAAGTAAAATATTGATTTCTACAGCGCGGACATTTCCAAGTGTGGAAGCGATGTAAAGCTATTCCATAACAAACAGCCCAAGTCGCAAATATAATTAAATCCGCCACAAAGTTATCTATAAACTTCAAACCAAACAAATTTAAAATTAAAGCAGAAATAGCAACAAACAACAATGGTGACAAAAATACTAAAAACGTAATATTTCGCCTTCTACGATATTCCGCCCATTCTTTTTGATACGGATATTTTTCGCTTTCCATTTTCAATTTTCCGTTTCACGCTTTTCCTGCAAATCGCGTCGAATGAATTGAACCATCTGGCGAATCTCCTTTTCTGAAAGCTGGTTTTTGAAGGCGGGCATCGGGAGTTTGCCTTCTTTTATCTGCTGGTAAATTTGCTCTTCGGATAGATTCGCCGCTTCCCCGTAGCGCAGACTTGGAACGAGTTTGCCGTCGATTTCCTTGCCGTTCGCCTCGTTTCCGTGACAGACGGCGCAGTTCTGGCGAAAGATTGAGGCTTCGTAGGATTTGCTTTCGCCGATATTATATTCGTGTCGCGTTGCGCTGCCGCTTGTGCAGGCGAAAACTCCTAAGGAAATGAAACTTAAAATTAAAACTATTTTTGAAAACTTCATTTAATCGCGCCTGCAATCGGGCTTGACGCCGATGCGTAAAGGCGTTTCCGCATTCTGCCCGAAAGATACCCCAATCTTCCGGCTTGAACGGCGAGCTTCATTGCCGTCGCCATCTGCACTGCGTCTCTAGCTTCGGCGATTGCGGTGTTCATTAAAATCGCGTCCGCGCCGAGTTCCATTGCAATTGCGGCATCGCTTGGGACGCCGACGCCTGCGTCAACGATAATTACAGCGTCGGGAAGCTGTTCGCGCATAATTCTTAAATTCGACGGATTCTGCACGCCCATTCCCGAACCAATCGGCGCGGCAAGCGGCATCACGCACGGGCAGCCGATGTCGAGCAGTTTTTTCGCCATTATTAAATCGTCCGAGAAATACGGCATCACGATAAAGCCTTCTTTAACAAGGACGCGCGCGGCTTCCAGAGTTTGTTCGTTGTCGGGCAAAAGTGTCGTTTTATCGCCGATAACTTCGAGTTTTATCCAATCGGTTTCGAGTGCTTCACGCGCCAATCTCGCCGTGCGAATCGCGTGTTCGGCGTCGTAACAACCGGCGGTGTTCGGCAAAATCTGCATCTCCGGCGCTAGATAATCCAGAAAAGATTCGGTCGCCCTATCAAGCGGAACGCGATTGACCGCAACGGTTACCATTTCCGCGCCCGACGCTTTATGCGCCGCTTGCATTTCAGCGTGAGAACGATATTTTCCCGTGCCGATAATCAGGCGCGAGCTAAAAGTTTTTCCGGCTAAATTAAATGAATCAGTCATAGTAGATAATTACGAATTTCAAATTACGAATTATGAATTTATATTCTTAATCTTAACAAAAAACCGCGCAAAAGAAATGCGGACTGAAAATCATTCAATCCGCAATTCGTAATTTGAAATTCGTAATTAATTTATCCGCCGCCGACAAAGTGAATTATTTCGATTCTGTCCGCATCGTTTATTTTTATTGTTTCCCAATCTTTTTTTCGCACGACTTGTCTGTTTAGCTCAACTGCAATTCGCTCTTGCGGCATAGAAAGATTGGCGAGAAGTTCAAACAAATTAACTTCGCTCGAAATTTCTCTGCTTTCGCCGTTGATAAAAACTTTCATACATTTACCCTTGCCTAATGACGCGCCGTAGTTCGACTTCTTCGCCTTCGCTCATTGCTTTAATAATAATCGCCGCGCGCCCGCTTCTAAAACTCGGCATCTGCAGGTGAACCGTGGCAACGCCGTAATTGTCTGTCTTGGCGTGGAAAATCAGCGGTCGGAAAGCTGCTCCCAAAACTTTAATCATAATATGCGCGCCGCTCAAACCTTTTCCCGCGTTTCCGCGTCGCACTAGAATGCCGACGGTTTTTCTTTCGCCGCCTTTAAAGGTTATGCCCGCGGGCAGTTCTATTTTTAATTTACCGGGCGCGGTCTGCTCATTTTTAGCAAAATCGGTAATAATCTCGACTGCTTCGTCCGGCAGAATCGTTTCTTCCTCGATAATTTGAATACCCTCTGTGAGCGTCGTCTCTTCGACCACTTTAACCGGAACGCTCCAGATTGGCTCGCCGTCAGGTTTAGGAATTTCGGGCGGAGTTTTTTCTTGGGTTATTTTACTCGGCAAATCCGTTTCGGCTTCCTTTGCCTTAATGTCGGGCGGACGTTTTTCCCTGAGAAGTTCGGGCAGCGGAATTTCTTCATTTTTAGCTTTCGATTTCGATTTGCCGAAAGTTTCGCCGTTTTTTTGCGCGGGAGTTTCAATGGTTTCGGAAACGGTTTTTATTTCCTTTTGCGCGACGAGTCCTTTCTGTCTCGACGAAGATTCCTTCATCGTCATTCGCTTTAAGTCCTCGATTCTGCCCGCACGAACTGCGGCGCAGATAAGTTTGTGCTGTTTTTGCAGACGGTCGGACAAGGCTTGCTCGTCAAAATCGGGAACAAGCAAATCATCGTAGGGCGAGCGCTTGCTAGCCAGAATCGTGCCGCGATCATAAACCAGAGACAAAATCATCGGCGTCGCCACACCTTTGTCTTCGGTCTGAACGTGATACGTTACGCCTTTATATTCGATGTCAGTATTGAATCCGGTAATCACAATCGTTTGTAAATAAAATCGGCGAGAGAAAAGAGAACGGTTAGATTTTTAACAACTGCCTGCCATTTATGAAATTAACACAAGCATTTGACGGCGGTCAACGAATAAAAAAGTTTATAGAGTTTGATAAGTTTGGAGAGTTTCAAGAGTAGGCGGCAAGTTTTATTTAACCGTTCGCTTTACTAACTCTAAAAACTCTACAAATTGTTTGCCTTGACTATGATTCTGGCTTAACTTACGATTGAGTTTGTGCCATAATTCTCAATCTCGAACGCAGGTTTTTTGTTGACGATATTTTTTAATACGATTAGATTTAGAACGGGAAAGCAGAAACTAAATATATGTCTGATTTTAACCTTTTTGATTATGCGCCGATTGGAGTAATGTTTATCGTGGCGTTTGGGTTTGCCGCCAGTCAGATACTTACCACTCAGCTTATCGGTCCGCGCAAGCGCACAGCCGTAAAATTAATGCCGTATGAATGCGGCAAAGACCCTGTAGGTTCTGCGCGTGATAGGTTTTCGATTAAGTTTTACACTGTCGCCGTGATATTTTTGCTGTTTGATATTGAAGTTCTGTTTATGATTCCGTTCGCCGTCGCTTTCAAAACCTTGCTTGCCGAGCAGAAAATCAGCGGCATCGCCTTCGGCACAATCGCGTTTCTTGAAATTCTGGTTTTCATCGCAACATTGATTGTCGGATACATTTACGTCTGGAAAAAAGGCACTTTCGATTGGGGCGTTCAAGCCCGCGCCGAAGCCCGCGCCGAAGCGCACGAATTGGTAACCAAAAAACAGCAGCGCATCGCCGAATTAAAACGCGCGGCTTAGAGATTTGGGAGTAGAACAATGGGTTTAGAAAATACAATATTTGAATCATTGCCGGATGTTATTACGGTCAGACTCGATGCGGTCGTCAATTGGGCGAGAAAATCCTCATTGTGGCCGGCCACGTTCGGATTGGCTTGTTGTGCAATCGAGATGATGAACACCGTCAGTTCGCGCAACGACTTGTCGCGTTTCGGCGCGGAAACTTTTCGCGCTTCTCCGCGTCAGGCTGATGTAATGATTGTTTCGGGGCGCGTCTCGCGCAAAATGGCGCCGGTTTTGCGCCGCATTTACGACCAGATGCCGGAGCCGAAATGGGTAATCTCGATGGGTGCGTGCGCGACGAGTGGCGGCGTTTTCGACAATTACGCGATTGTGCAGGGCGTTGACAAAATCGTGCCGGTTGACGTTTACGTTCCCGGCTGCCCGCCGCGACCGGAAATGCTGATTCACGCGATAATGATGCTGCAGGAAAAGGTGATGAATGAATCGGTTAAAGACCGTCGCGACACTTTCGAGCCCGAATCGCGCGTCTCGATAGTTCCCGGGACTTTGCCCGTGACGATGGGAAGCGAGTCGGAAACTGCCGGCAAACCTGTAACGACGCGACCGTATTCTATTGCCTCGCGGCACGAACGCAGAAAATCTTCATAAATGTTTTTAATTATTTTCTAGTTTATGTCTGAAAAATTACTCGAATTTGTCGAAAAATTAAAAGCTGAAAATCCGGCTTGGGTTGCTGATTTGAAAGACGCTCGCGGCGAAGTTACCGTAACCGTTCCGCGCAAATCAATCGTCGAAGTTTGCCAGACGTTAAAAACAAATCACGGTTTCGATATGCTCGCCGATTTGTGCGGCGCAGACCGCGGACCGGAAGAAGACCCGCGCTTTGAAGTCAATTATCATTTATTTTCGACAAAACATTTCAGCCGTTTGCGCTTGAAAGTTCTTTTAAGCGAAGACGAGCCGAGCGTTGCAACGGTTGTTACAGTTTGGAAAACCGCAAACTGGCACGAGCGCGAAACTTTCGATATGTTCGGCGTAATTTTTGACGGGCATCCCGATTTGACAAGAATTTTGCTGCCGTCTGATTTCGACGGACACGCTTTGAGAAAAGATTACCCGTTGCGCGGTTACGAGCCTTATTCTTTAACCTAAATTTTAGATTGAAAGAACTAATCCAAAATCTAAAACCGACCATCCAAAACTGATATGAGCGTTGCAGTAGAAAATATATCGAGCAAATTTGAAATTCTCGACCAACCGCTTGAGTCGCAGATGACGCTTTCGATGGGACCGCAGCATCCTTCGACGCACGGCGTTTTGCGTCTTGAGTTGCAGTTAGACGGCGAAATGGTTATCCGCGCCATTCCCGACATCGGCTACTTGCACACGGGAATGGAGAAACTTTTCGAGTATAAAAAATATCAGCAAGGCATTGTCATCACCGACCGGATGGATTATCTGAATCCGCTCGGAAATAATCTGGCTTACGTGATGGCGGCGGAAAAATTGCTCGATTTAGAAATTCCCGAACGCGCGCAGGTTATTCGCGTGATGTTTTGCGAGTTGCAGCGCATCGCATCGCATATGGTTTGGCTCGGCACGCACGCGCTCGACATCGGCGCGATGAGCGTTTTCTTTTACTGTTTCCGTCAGCGCGAAAAGATTTTAAATTTGATTGAAGCGGCTTCGGGCGGGCGTATGACGCCGAGTTATTTTCGCATCGGCGGTTTGATGATGGATTTGCCTGCGGGCTTTGACCGCCGCGTCAAACAGTTTTTAGAAGATTTCCCTGCCGCAATGGAGATGTTTGAAACGCTCGTTACGGGCAATACTTTGTGGCAAAGCAGAACGAAAGGCATTGGCATAATTACTGCCGAAGAAGCAATAGATTGGGGTTTGACCGGACCATGTTTGCGCGGCAGCAACGTCAGTCTTGATTTACGACGCGACAATCCGTATTCGGGTTATGAAACTTACGATTTTGAAATTCCCGTCGAGCCGGACGGCGACGTTTGGGCGCGTTTTCGCGTGCGGATGCGCGAGCTTTACGAATCTTATAAAATCGTCCGCCAAGCCGTCGAACGCTTAAAACCGGGTCCGATTAAAGCCGACGCGCCGAAAGTCGTTCTGCCCGACCGCGACGATATGCGTCAACATATGGACGCGCTGATTCACCATTTCCTAATTGTCGCCGAAGGTTTTTCGATTCCCGAAGGCGAAGTTTATTTTCCAATTGAAGGCTCGAAAGGCGAACTCGGCGTTTATATGAAATCGAACGGCGGACCGAAACCCGACAGAGTTCACTTCCGCGGTCCGAGTTTTATCAATCTATCGGCTTTGCCCGTAATGAGCGAAGGCGAAATGGTCGCCGACGTGGTGGCGATTATCGGCTCGCTCGATATTGTTTTGGGAGAAATCGACAGGTAAAAATCTTAACGAAATATGACTGAAAATCAAGAAAAAGAACTTTTTAATACTCTTGCCACTTTAGTTACAGAAGTTCGGTCAGTTAAATCGGACGTTCAAGACGTTAAGAAAACGCAAAGCCAACATTCACGAATTTTGAATGAGCATTCGCAAATTTTAACCGAGCATTCACGGATTTTGAACGAGCATTCGCAAATCTTGAATCGTCTGGACGCGAAAACAGACAGTATTGCCGAAACTGTTATGGCGAACGACAAACGTTTAATTGCGGTCGAAAAAGACGTGTCAGACTTGCGTAGCGGAATTCACTAAAATTTGTGTTGAATTGACGGGCTTGATTTTTATAAAAAATTAAAAAAAGTATTTGCATAAACCTATGTCAACGGCAGCAGTTCCGACAGACTATACAAATCGAGTTAAATACACCGAGGAAGTTGCGAGTTTTTCACCTGAAGTTCTTGCGGAAATGGACGAGCATATTGCGAAATATCCGCCCGAAAGAAAACGGTCGGCGCTGATTCCGCTGCTCCTTCTCGTCATTCAGCGCGAGCGCGGTTATGTGGATAATGCGGGCGTAAATTTTCTGGCGCAGAAACTGAATTTAGAAGTAACCGACGTTTGGGAAACGGCGACGTTTTATTCGATGTTTAATATGCGTCCCGTCGGACGGCATCATATCCAGATTTGTAAAACTTTGTCGTGCAGAATTATGGGCGAGCCAGAAATTACCGAACATATTTGCGATAAATTAGGCGTTCACGTCGGCGAGACGACGACGGACGGAAAATTTACAGTCTCGTTGGTTGAATGCCTTGGAAGTTGCGGGACTGCGCCGATGATGCAGATTGGGTTTGATTATCACGAGGATTTAACGACTGATAAGGTTGATAAAATTCTCGATTCGCTGACATAATGCTGACAAATTTTATTTTGAAGGAGATGTCAGCATAATGAAAAAAGCGTTTTTGTTATTCGGTTTATTGTTCTTTGCGAGCGCAGTTTGTTTCGCTCAGGAAAGCGGTAATCGCGCATACGGCACGCAGCGCCGCAAACCGCAAACAAATTCCGGCGTCTTAGTCGGAAACGTTTCCGGCGGAAGAGAAGTTTATTACGTGGAAGCAAATGTGGCAATGAATATGAAAGCCGACGAATACATCGCGGTTTTCGGACTCGTTCAGGAAGCGCCGACGGCGGCGGAGAGCAACGGCAAAGTCAACGCGCAGGCTGCCGGATTCATACATGATTTGGAAAATTTGGGAATAAAGCGCGGCGACACTTTTATTGACTTTATCACGCAGAATAAAGTTTACGATTACACGACGACCGGCAGCGTTACAACTGAAAAACTCTCCGGCTTTGAAACCAAGAAAAACATCGCCGTTCGTTACAGAGACCGAGACCTTTTAGAAAAAATTACGACCGCCGCAGCGAAAGATTCGATTTTCGATTTGATAAAAATTGATTACGTCGTCAGCGACATTGGCGCGGTTCACGCGCGGTTATTTGAAGAAGCAGTTAAGGTCGTCAAACAAAAGGAAGCTAGTTATTTAAGTTCATTCGGCGTCAAACTTTCGCCGACAAATTTCGCCAACGAAAAATACGACGCTTTTTATCCGGGCGAATTGTATGCGAGCTATCAAGCGTTTGAAGCGGGCAACACATACGGCGATTATAACAACCGCGTCATCCAGCAGCGTAAGACGAAAACTTTTTATTATGAGCCGCTCGACCCGAGCGATTTCGATTCGGTCATCAACCCGTTGGGCATCGAGCCGATGGTGCAATTTACGCTCTACTTGCGGATGCAATATGATTTGAAGAAATAACGTTTAGAACAATCCTATGCATAATCTCGAATTGGTAAAAAATCTGTATCAAGCATTCGCGCAAGGCGATGTTCCGAGCGTTCTTGCGTTGCTAGACGAAAACATCGTATGGACGGAAGCCGAAGGTTTCCCGTATGGCGGAACTTACAACGGACACGAAGCGGTTGTAAGTAATGTTTTTATGAAACTGGCAACTGAATGGGACGATTATCGGGTTGAGCCGAATGATTTTTTAGATGCAGATAACCGGATTGTCGCGCTTGGAAATTACAGCGGAGCTTATAAAAAGACTGGGAAAAGTATGCGCGCGCCGTTTGCACACGTTTGGACGATTGAAAACGGGAAAGCGACGAAGTTTGTTCAATACACGGATACGTTGAAAGTCTCAGAGGCTTTGTAAAGAGCAATAGAAATTTATGAATATGACGTTATAAAGGGGGAAATTTTTGACTGTTTGAAGTGAAAGGTGAAGTTTCAAAACTCAAGGCGGTAAAAAATATATTACTAATGGAACTAAAAATTATATCAGTTCCATTATTTATGATATACGCTTTGGATTTAGTTATTAATCTATTTACATACGATGGTCATTGCGCGAATTTAATTTTTGAACCCGGTCGCCCGTCGTGTTCATATTCATACGCTGTTTTTGCCGAACCCTTTTTAGCTATATTGATATTTGCAGTTATTTTTTCGTGGATTTGGATTCCGTTATTTGTGATTATAACCGTAGTATTAACTGCCGTTTCTCTAAGAAAGTCTAATTAGTTTATGGAAATCAAAGCAATCGGTTGCGAACCGTTACAACTCAAGCGAGTGCATTTAGAAAACTCGCACACGCTCAAAGTTTATCAAGACAACGGCGGTTACGCGAGTTTGAAAAAGGCGCTCAATATGACGCCCGACGCGATTATTGACGAGATGAAAAAATCGGCGCTGCGCGGTCGCGGCGGCGCGGGTTTCCCGACCGGAATGAAATGGTCGTTTGTGCCGAAGAATTCGCCGAAGCATAAATACGTTGTTTGCAACGCCGACGAGAGCGAGCCGGGAACATTCAAAGACCGCTATTTGATGGAACGCGACCCGCATGCGCTGATTGAAGGAATGTTGATTGCCGCATTCGCGCTCGGTTCGGGAACAGGCTACATTTACACGCGCGGCGAATACAATTATTTAATCAACATAATGGATAAAGCCCTCGACGAAGCGCGCGCGGCTGGCTTTTTGGGCAAAAACATTTTAGGTTCGGACTTTTCACACGAAATCTACACGCATACCGGCGCGGGCGCGTATATCTGCGGCGAGGAAACAGCGCTGCTTTCATCTTTGGAAGGCTATCGCGGGCATCCGCGAATGAAACCGCCGTTTCCGGCAATCGAAGGCGTTTATGCATCGCCGACGGTCGTCAACAATGTCGAAACTTTAACCGCCGTTCCGCAAATTATCGAAATGGGCGGCGAAGCGTGGCGCAATCTCGGAACGGAAAAATCCGGCGGCACGAAACTCTGGTCAGTTTCCGGTCATGTCAAAAAACCGGGCGTTTACGAGCTTCCGATGGGCTACGACGATATGGAAAAGTTCATAATGGAAGACTGCGGCGGAATGCTGCGCGACGACAAAAAATTAAAAGCCGTCATTCCCGGCGGTTCATCGGTTTATATTATGAACGCCGAGCAAATCGTCGGCAAAAAAGTTTTGATGGATTACGAAGGTTTAGTTATTGGCGGCTCGATGGTCGGCTCTGGCGGGTTTATCGTGATGGACGAAACGGTTGATATAATGGAATCGACCAAAAATTTGACCGAATTCTATAAGCACGAATCGTGCGGCTGGTGTACGCCTTGCCGCGAAGGAACAGACTGGCTTTTGAAAATATTTAATCGCGTAGCCAGCGGCGGCGGGCGACCGGAAGATGCGCAATTATTATTGGATATTTGCGACAACATCGAAGGCAAATCGTTCTGCCCGCTCGGAGACGCCGCAGCGTGGCCTATTCAAAGCGCTGTTAAAAGGTTTCCCGAAGATTTCAAAAAGCATTTGTTACGACAGGATTTTGCTCCGGCGGAAGCCGAAGCGCAGAAGTTTTAAGTATATAAAAAAGAGGTGAAACAACATGGGTAGAGGCGATAAAAGAAGTAGACGCGGAAAGATTTTTGCCGGAAGTTATGGCAAAACCCGTCCGAAAAACAAGAAAAAATTTGTGGCTGCTAATAAAGAAAACAAAGCCGATTCAAAAACCAAAGAGTAAAAATTTAACAGTAGTTTTTAGTTAAAAATGCCAACAGAACAAATAAAAGTTACGATTAACGGACAGGAATTTGCCGTCGATAAAGGCGCGCGCCTGATAGACGTTTGCCGCGACAATGCCTTCAATATTCCGTCGTTTTGTTATTACGCAGACCTCGCGTTGCAGGCTTCTTGCCGAATGTGTCTCGTTCGTATCGAAAAGATGCCGAAGTTGCAAACTTCCTGCACGATAACCTGCACGGACGGAATGATTGTAACGACGCAGAGCGAAGAAATCGAAAAAGCGCAGCGCGCGATGTCGGAATTTCTGCTTGCCAATCATCCGCTCGATTGTCCGGTTTGCGACCGCGGCGGCGAGTGCGAGCTGCAGGAAATGGTAATGGATTGGGGCGATTTGGAAGAACGCTTTGTCGAACCGAAAAACGCGCAGCCGGAAAGATTCCTCTCGCCGATTGTCGCCAACGACCCGCAGCGCTGCATCTTGTGCAAACGCTGCACAAGAGTTTGCGACGAATGGATGGGCGAAGACGCTATCGAAGCCGGAAATCGCGGCGTCAACACGGTCATCGGAACTTACGGTGGCTGGCTCGGCTGCTCGCAGTGCGGCAACTGTATCGAAGTTTGCCCGACAGGAACACTTCTCGACGGCGTTTACCGACACGAAACTAGACCTTGGGAACTTGACCAAATTGTTTCGACCGATACTTATTCTTCGGATGGAATGCAGCTTTCAATCGGCGCGCGCGGCGGTTTCGTTCACCGGATTGTCGCGCGCGACAGATATGTTGACGGTTTGAACGGCGAATTTCTCGATGTGAAAGCGAGATTCGCGCACGAATTTATCAACCACGCCGACCGTATAAAGACGCCGCTTATTCGCTATAAAAAAGGCGGAAAATTGATTCCGACAACTTGGGACGAAGCGATTCGCTTTGCTGCCGATAAATTTAAGGAAAGCGGAAGCGATGTCGGCGTCGTTGCCAGCGCGCGCTTAACGAACGAATCAATTTTCACGCTGAAAAGATTTGCTAGTGAAGTTGTAAATTCCGACAATTACGCCGTTTCTGATGCTTATGATTTGTCGCCTGTTTTTGATAATTTGAGCGTTCCGCTGGCAACGCACAAGGAAATCCGCTATGCCAAAACGATTCTGCTTATCGGCGGCGAGCCGGAAGAAGAACAGACTTTTACGGCAAAGCAGATTCGGCAAGCGGTTAGAAACGACGGCGCGAAATTGATAATCGTTCACGATGTGCCGATTCGCTTAACCAATCAGGCGTCGCAGTTTATTCACGTCAATAAAGGCTCGCTCGACGCTTTTGCTCCAGCTTTTGCAGATAAAGCAAACGCCACGATTTTGAAAAAAATCGGCGCGGCGCAAAGCGAGCTTGACGATTTGCTGAAAACCATCGGGGAATCGGAAGGCGATTTTATCATTATGTTCGGCAGAGATTTGTCGGCGGAAGCGCAGGCGGTTCTCGCAAATTCAGCCGCAAATTTCGCGTCCGAAAATCGCCGCGTTCTGCTTCATCCGTTGCCGCTTTATAATAATTCGGTCGGCGCAAATGATATGTCGGCGGGCAAAAAATCTTTGCGCGAAGTTTTGAACAGTTCCAAGTCGCTTTTAATCGGTGGCAGTCTGTTCGAGGACGACGCGAAAGTGCTTGCAAATAAAGATTTCGTCGTCGTGCAGGAATTATTTGAAACCGCGACTACCGATTACGCGGATGTCGTTTTGCCTGCCGCAAGTTTTGCCGAAACGGACGGAACTTACACGAACAATTCAGGTTTTGTGCAGCGAGTTCGTCAAGC
>JALYZF010000125.1 GCA_030948995.1 Acidobacteriota bacterium | reverse complement strand
GTTTCATACTGTCAACTTCGCTGTCACCCGCCGGATTCCAGCGGATTTTCTCGATTGCCGCGTAGAGAAGCTGCTTGTCAGAGGTAAATTGCTGCAAAACTCCCGTCCCGCCGCTGCTGCGGACGATGGCAACCAAATCTCCCGGCTGCATCTGCTCGTCAACAAATTTTTTCAGGGATTGCCGCACGTAATAAACGCTTCCGAAAGATAAATTCAAATCGTCAACGACCATCGCAAAAGTGCGCCGAACCTGTTCGGGGCGGATGTTGACGGTTGCGGGAAGCGAAGCCGTTTTATTTTTTGTATCAATTCTAGAATTGGGGTCGCTATCTGACAATTGCGTTTTTGAAGCGGCGACGTATGAAAGATTCGTAATTTTTTGTTTCTTACCGTTTTCGTAAACCTCGAAATCTTCCGCTTTTAAATCCGTAACGGGTTTTCCATTTTTATCGGTTACGGTTGCATCGAGTTGAACGAGCGTAGTCGTAATTTTAACCACTTCGTCGTCAGTTTTCGGCGGTGTTTGAGCAAACGCCGGGAGCGAAAGCAACAGACAGAGAAAGGAAGCATAAAATATTCTTTTCATAAATCTCCTTTGTAAAGTGATTTTATTACGGAAAACGAAATCAAAAACATTTGCGGTCTCGGTAAATTTTACTTCTCTTTGATAAATTTATCCAAATTTTTTGCGGACTAATCTTGCAAATCCTTTTGATAGGTTTCTAATTTCCGGTAAAGAGTTTTTCTGCCAATGTTTAAAAGGCGTGAGGCGCGGGATTTATCGCCGCTGGTGTAATCTAAAGCGAGTTCGATTGCGCGACGCTCGATTTCTTCCATACTAGCCGGAAAATCAACTTCCAGATTAACGGAGCGTCCTTCGCTGGCGGCTTTGGCGCGTTCCTGTCGAGCTTGGGCAAAGGCTGCAAAGGCGCGCTTACTGATGGCTTCGGGCAAATCGTCAAGTTCGATTTGTCTGCCAGAAGCAATAATTACGGCACGTTCTATGGCGTTTTCAAGCTCGCGCACATTGCCGAGCCATTCGTAATTGACGAGCGCGCGCAAGGCTTCTTTGGAAATTCCCGAAATAAAGCGTCCGGTTTTTTCCTTGTAGCGTTCGAGAAAATGAAAGACGAGCAAATTTATATCTTCGGCACGCTCGCGCAGCGGCGGCAAAGTTATTGGGAAAACTGACAGGCGATAAAACAAGTCCTTGCGAAAATCGCCCGTTTCAATTGCTTTCTCTAAGTCAATGTTCGTTGCGGCAATAACGCGCACGTCAACTTTTACGACTTCACTGCCGCCGACGCGCGTAAATTCTCCGTCCTGCAAAACTCGCAACAATTTCACTTGCGCCGCAAGCGGCATCTCGCCGATTTCGTCCAGAAAAAGCGTGCCGCCGTCGGCTTCTTCAAAACGACCTTTGCGACGCGCGCGCGCGTCTGTGAACGCGCCTTTTTCATGTCCGAAAAGCTCGGATTCAATCAATGTTTCAGGTATCGCGCCGCAGTTTAATTTAATATACGCCGCGTTTTCGCGTCCCGAATTGTAATGAATTAAATTTGCCAGCAATTCCTTTCCCGTTCCCGATTCGCCTTGAATCAAAACATTCGTATTCGTGTCGGCGACGGTTAAGGCGAGTTCAATCGAGCGGCGAAGCGCGGGCGCTTGCCCGATAATTTCAGAATGTTTTTGGTGTAGCGCGGATTTCAGGCGCATCACTTCGGCTGAAAGCTGGTCGCGCTCTAAAGCCGTGCCGATTTGGTCGGAAATTCCTTCGACGAGCGCAACATCATGGTCTTCAAACGGTTTTGCCGTCTCTTCGCTCCAGACAAAACCTAGCAATCCGAACGCTTGACCGGCGACGCGCACGGGCGCGACGAGAGCGACTTTTCCGCCAAGCTGGGAATTAAAAATAAGACGAATGGCAAAGGGAAGCTGCGTATCAACAAGGCGCAGAGTTTTTCCTTCGCGCAGAATGTCGCCGAGCGCCGGGAACGGTTCGATGTCGAGCGATTGCCCGTGCTGTTCAATCATTTGCAAAACGGCATTCGGTTCGACATCAGGCGCGGATTTGAAAGAAGCCAGCGAAATGCGTTTGCCCGTCTGGTCAAGCACGCCGAGCGCTCCGTAATCCGCGCCGACCAGAGTTACGGCGCGTTCCAGAACACGCGCGGAAACTTCCTTAAAATCGGAGTGAGAATTCAGTGTGTTGGCGATTTCCAGAAGTGCATTTGTGCGTTTTGTTTCCTGTTCCTGCGCTACATAAAGGCTCGTATATTGATAACCGATTGCGAGTTGCTGAGCGATTGATTCGAGAAATTGAACTTCTTCGTCTAACCATTCGCGCGTCGCCTTTGTGTCGTGCAAAC
Organism: Acidobacteriota bacterium; assembly: GCA_030948995.1. GTDB lineage: Bacteria > Acidobacteriota > Blastocatellia > Pyrinomonadales > Pyrinomonadaceae. The sequence goes on along the minus strand of JALYZF010000125.1, from coordinate 1,253 downwards.
CGAGTAGTCCTAAAACTCGCCCGCTTAAAATAATCGGAACAATAAGGAGCGAGCGCGTCTCCAGCGCTTTTGTAAAAAATCTGACGGTTGCGTCTTTTGCCTTCGACGTATCATTTATGCGAATTGGTCTTGTAATGTCGAAATACTCGGCAAGTTTTTCGGCGTCAACCGGAATCGTCGTGCCTTCGCTCGAAGGTATGTCTTCGGACGCGCGCCATTCATAGCTGATACGAAGCTCTTTTTCCGCCGTCATCTGTAGTAAATCACAACGGTCAGCCTGCATCATTCGCCCTATTTCCGAGACGACGACATTCAGAAATCTTTCAAGTTCAATATTTGTCGGCAAATCACGCGCCAGCCGATTGATAATCGCCTCGCGCGCTTCGTGCATTTTGATTTTTCTGTCGAGCGAGAGCGAAGGCGGAATGTCGAGTTCAATTTTCATTAAGTAAAATGACTGAAGGTAAATTTAGAAAGACAGAAAAAGATTTAATTCTGAGTTTTTATCCTTCACCTTTATCCTTTAACCTTCTTTAATTGATGTCAAGTTGATACAGAATAAAATCGTGATGTGTTGTTTTGGAAGATGAAGTAAAAGGCAATAAAAGTCATTTACCGCCTTATAATTTTAGAATTGGAAAGTTAAAACTTACTTTGTCGGTTCAGCTTTCGGCGTCGGTTTGGGTTCGTTCGCCTGCACTGTCGCGGTTGGCTTGGGTGTTACCTTATTAGTGTTTTGTTGTGAAGATTCCTGTTGTTGTTGCGGCAATTTTGGTTTGATGCCGAAATTAATGCGCTTTTTTCCGGCGGCGGCTTTCTCTAAAAGGTCTTGCGCCTGCAAATTCGTGTCGTCGAGTTTAACGGCTTTATTTAAAACCGTTACGGCTTCGTCATATTGCGCGAGCTTCATTAAAATCGCGCCGAGTTCCGTTTGAAATTCGGCGTCGTCGGGTTTGAGTTTGACGGCTTCGCGCAAGGCTTTTTCGGCTTCCTTGTCTTTATTTAATTTGTTGTATGCTCGACCGAGATTAAACTGCGCCTGTTCGTCTTTTGGATTGTTTTTCAGAATTCTTTCATACACTTTTGCCGCGTTCTCAAACGCTCTGTCGGCGCTGCTCAATTTCGTCGCGGCATTTTTTCCTTTTTTTGCGGGCGTCGGCTCTGCGGCAGTTTGTTCCAAATCTTTTGTTTCCTTTTCGCTCAGAGAATAAGCAATACCGAGCTTAAAATACGCTTCGGCAAAATCGGGATTG
>JALYZF010000186.1 GCA_030948995.1 Acidobacteriota bacterium | reverse complement strand
GCGTTATGATGTTCGCGGTTTTGAAGGTCGCCCGAAAATGCTCGAAGTTCTTCTCTCGGCTTACGAAGAATTTTTGGGACGCAAGCCGGAAAAAAATCCGGTGATTGCGATTGTCGATTTAAAGGATTTGCCGACGCAGAAAGAGTTTGAATTGTTTAAAGATTATTTTGAATCAAACGGTTATAATTCGCTGATTTGCTCGCCGGACGAACTTGAATTCGACGGCAAATATTTAATTTACAAAGGCGTGGCGATTGATATTGTTTATAAACGCCTGCTCGTCAACGAATATCTACCGATTATAGATTCCGCGCCCGCGCTGCTCGAAGCATATCGCGCCGGAGCAATTTGTATGGTCAACAACTTTCGCTCAAAACTCGTCCACAAAAAAGCGATTTTCGCCGTCCTGACAAATGAAAAATACGCGCATCTATTCAATGAAAATGAACTCGAAGCAATCAGAGCGCACATTCCTTGGACACGAGTCTTTCGCGCGGAAAATACCGAATATCAAGGACAAGCAATAAATCTGGTTGATTTTACCGAGCAAAACGCCGGAAAACTCGTTCTCAAACCAAATGACGATTACGGCGGTCACGGAATTTACATCGGCTGGAATGCGACCGAGCCGGAATGGAACGAAGCGATTCAAACAGCTTTAGCAAACGGCGATTATCTCGTTCAAGAGCGCGTGCAAACTTCAAAGGAAATGTTTCCGATGCTCGATAATTCAGGAACTTTTAAGATGATTGAACAACTCGTTGACCTCGACCCGCTACTTTTTAACGGCATCGTCGGCTCGGCATTTACGCGGCTTTCTTCGTCGGAGTTGGCAAATGTATCGTCGGGCGGCGGAATGGTTCCGACATTTATTATTCGGGAGAAAGAACAATGAAAAGATTTTACTCTCAATCCAGAATTATGCTGATGACATTTGCGGTCGGTTTAGCGAGTGTTTTTGTGTTTAATGGCTCATTGGAATTTTCGGATGAAGTTCCAGTCGTTTTGCCGAAGTCTCAATCTAAATCGCCTATAATTATTTTTCCAACGGATGAAAGATGCAGCAATTATGTCATCAGAGGAAGAAAAGAATGGTGTAACAAAGAGCGATTAGATTATTTATACAAGTTAGGAATCCCTCAAAATAATAATTAAAAATCTTTCTTAATGAAAATATCCAAAAATAAATCAAGACTCCGTGAACTTTCCGAAGAATTCTCGCGTCTTGAACGCAAATTAAAACTCGGCGGCGGCGCGGAAAAAATCGAGAAGATTCACAGGCAGGGAAAACTGACGGCGCGTGAAAGAGTTGATTTGCTGTTTGATAAAAACACCTACCAACAGGAAATCGGTTTGCTCGTCGCTTACGACGAATACAAAGGTCAAGCGCCTGCCGCAGCAGTTGTTACATCAATCGGCAAAATTCACGGGCGCGAATGCGTTGTCGTTGCCAACGACGCGACGATAAAAGCGGGCGCGTGGTATCCCGAAACGATAAAGAAAATTCTTCGAGCGCAGGAAATTGCGATGCGAAACCGCGTGCCGATAATTTATCTTGTTGATTCGGCGGGCGTCAATTTGCCGTATCAAGGCGGCGTTTTTCCCGGTCAATACGGCGCGGCGCGGATTTTTTATTACAATTCTATAATGCGCCGTTATTTGAAAGTTCCGCAGATTTCAGCCGTGATGGGAATGTGCGTCGCTGGCGGCGCGTATCTACCCGCGCTGTCGGACGTTATTTTGATGGTCGAAGGCACTTCGTTTATGGGCTTGGGCGGCGCGAATTTGGTCAAGGGTGCAACCGGACAGACGATTGACAACGAAACTTTGGGAGGCGCGATGACGCACAATGCGATTTCGGGCGTAGCGCATTTTCGCACTAAAGACGAAAATGAATGTATAGAAAAAATTCGTCAATTAGTTTTGGAATTGCCGCGCAAAGAGGAAACAAAAGTTTCGACAATTAAATCTGAAAAACCGAAAAATAAAGCGAAAAAACTTTACGAGATTTTGCCCGAAGATCATCGCGCGCCGTATGATATGCGCGAAGTTTTAAGTTGCTTTTTGGATGCGGGCGAACTCGACGAATTTCAAGCTGATTACGCCAAGGAAATGATTTGCGGCACGGCGCGTGTCAATGGAATTCTCGTCGGCATTATAGCCAATCATCGCGGAATGGTTAAGGGAAAACCGGATAAACCACCGAAATTCGGGGGCATCGTTTACACCGAAAGCGCCGAAAAGACAGCTTATTTTATCGAAAACTGCAATCGTCACGCGACGCCGCTTTTGTTTGTTCAAGACGTTTCCGGCTTTATGGTCGGCACGGAAGCCGAGCATTCGGGAATTATTCGCGCCGGAGCGCGTTTTGTCGAAGCGATGGCGACGGCGACTGTGCCAAAAATTGTTTTAACCGTCAACCACGCTTCCGGCGCCGGCTATTACGCGATGGCTGGACAAGGCTTTGACCCGGATTTTATTTTCAGTTTGCCGACGGGAAGAATGGGCGTGATGGAAGGCGACAGCGCGGCGCAGGCGATTTTCGGAACGGAAATTGAAAAACTTAAAAAA
>JALYZF010000027.1 GCA_030948995.1 Acidobacteriota bacterium | reverse complement strand
TCCCGGCGTTTTTGCCTTTCAGGATGTAATCGTTCGTGATGCCTAGTTTTTGGTATAATACGCCGATAACTGGGCGACCGAGAACGACGCCGATTGAGCCGGTTATGGTCGAAGGCTCGGCGACAATTTTATTCGAGTTGCAGGCGATATAATAACCGCCGGAAGCCGCCACATCCGACATCGAAGTGACGACTGGCTTTTTCGATTTCGCGTATTCGAGCGTGTGCCACATTAAATCAGAAGCCAGAGCCGAGCCGCCCGGCGAATCTACGCGCAGAATAATCGCTTTAATTGTCGAATCGTCCGCCGCGTCTTTAACCGCTTTGATAATCGTGTCCGAACCGATTGTTTCCGCGCCGCCAAATGCGCCGCCGCCCGCCGATTTTCCCGGCGTGATGATGCCAGAGGCGAAAATCACAGCGATTCTTTCGCCGTCATTTAAACCTAAGGATTCAGGGGTAACGTCTTTATAAGCGGTTGCCGTCGTCAACCTCAAATCGTCGGTGTCTTTATAACCAAGTTGAGCTTTAAGGTCACGATAAACTTCGTCGCGGTATTTCGCGCCGTCAATCAGATTTTGCTGTTGTGCTTCGACCGCGTTGTAAGGCGCGTTGTCAATAATTGCGCTCACGTCTTCGGGCGATTTCTTGCGAGCGGCGGCAATCGCGTTTGTTACGCGACTAAAATAATCGTCTAAAATAGCATTGATGACTTGTCTTGATTCATCCGAATGTTCTGTGCGCGTGAACGGTTCGTTCGCGCTTTTGTATTTGCCGACGTGAACGTCTTCCCATTCGACGCCGAGTTTATCGAGCGAGCCTTTGTAAAATTGTCCCTGCGCGGCAAAACCATTAATAAAAAGATCGCCCGTCGGCGGCAGGTAAATTTTGTCGGCTGCGACGGCAATGTAATATTCTTTATTTGACCCCATTTCCATATAGGCATAAACAGGTTTGCCGGACGTTTTAAAATCGGCAATCGCTTCGCGCAGCTCGTCCGCTTTGCCCCAGCCGATGCCCGGAAAATTGATGTCGAGCAGAATGCCGCCGATACGTGCGTCAATCTTTGCTTTGCGAAGCTGTGTCAGCGTTCCGGCAAAAGAAGTTTTCGGCTCGACTCCGAAAAGACGCGCCGTCGGGTCTTCAGCCGAAAAATCCGGCAAACTGCCCGAAATCTTCAAAACAAGAACGCTGTTGTCTGAAATTTGCGGCTTGCTCATTGATTCGGCAACTAGCGCGATTCCGATAATTGCAACCAGCAGAACGGTAAGAGCTACCGCGCCGACGATGAGAAGTGTTTTTGCTGTCTTTGACATTGCCATTTTTATTATTTACTCCAAAAACTTTTTAGATTTTCGCAGAAATCCACTTTCTTTTACGTTTTAAACGCGGAAAAGGTTTGTATCGATCGAAAACAATTTTTATTGCGGAAAACACTGAGTTTTCAAGGAAAGTTTGCCGCCAATTGTCGCCGATGATACAGAAGACTCAGTTTTTCTTTAATACTCTTTACCGGCGTAAATGCGCGGCTGTTTTTGCGGTGAAATTTCTTTCAAAAAAGCGATTTCTGATTTTCCAAACTCGCGGCTTCAATTGTTTTTTGTCCGAGCAATTCTTTTAGTTTATTAACGCTGGCGGGCGCAAAGCCCTCGTAAAAATTGCTGAAATAAACGAAAACGTCCTTTGTCTTCAGCCGTTCAATTTCTTCTTTCCACATCTGCAAATGCGCGTCCTGCGGGCGTTGGATTTTATCGAATTCAGTCAAATCCCGCTCGCCCATAAAACGAACGTATGAGAAATCCGCCGTCGGCTTTTCGATTGCTTCAAAGGTTTTCTCGAGCGGAATCCAACTGCCTTCGACCAAACACAGCGCGACTTTGTTTTTCCCCAATTCTTCAAACGTCCAATCTACCATCCACTCACGATTGCGAAACTCGACGGCAAAACGAATTTCCCCCGGCAGTTCAGCCAAAAATTCCCGCAACGCCTGCGCGTTTTCTTTCGACGCTTCAAACTGCGGCGGAAGTTGAACCAGAACCGCGCCGAGTTTTTCCTTGAGCGGCAGAATTCTTTCGCAAAATTCATTCAAAGCGGGAAAAGAAGGTTCGCGCAAATTATATTCGTGCGTAATTTCCTGCGGCAATTTAAGAGAAAAAGTAAATCTATCAGGCGTTTTTTTACACCAGCCGTCAATGCTCGAACTTGGCGGAATCGCATAAAACGTTGAATCGACTTCAACGCTGTCGAAAATCTTTGCATAAGTCTCGAGCATTTCGTTCGAGCGCGCCCCGCGCGGGTAAAAAACGGCGTCGCCACCCGCTTTTGTCGTCCAATCATCATAATTCCAGCCCTGACAACCAATATAAATCTGAGTTTTCGGTTTTTGGTTTTTAGTCTGTTTCTTATTCATCTATTATCTTCTATTAAAATTATAATTGACTTTTATCTTATTCGACAATCCTTAATTTTATCCGAATATTTGTATTTGTATCCAATATCTTTCCTTCTTTTCTTTATTTTGGCGAAGGAGAAAATTTCATAACCCGTCTTTTATTAATAGTTAGAGGTTTTCTTAATGAACTGGAACACATCTTGCTGTATAAATTTCGTAAAATCAGATTCGTCTGAAAATTCAAATTCAATCAAATACATAATTCTGGAGATAAATATGAAAAGACTCTTGTCAGCTTTGTTTCTGACAGTTATTTTTGTTGCCATATCGTTAGCCCAAACAACGTCGGGTCGCCTTTCAGGAACAGTTCAAGGTCCTGACGGAGCAGTCCCCGGGGCAACAGTCACGGCAACCGATAATGCAACCGGCAAGGCAACTACCGTAACTGCAGATGAATCGGGAAATTTTGTTATTCCTCAGTTGGAATTCGGAACTTATACGGTTGTGGTTAGTTCTGCCGGTTTTTCAACTTTTACAGCTCAACAAGTAAAAATAGACGTCGGTCGTGAATATACGCTCGAACCGAAACTTGTTGTTGGAGATGTCAGCGCAAACGTAACCGTTGTTGCCGGCGCCGATGTTGTTACTTCAACGTCAGCACAAGTTACCAATACGGTAAGCCCACAGCAGATTCTGACTTTACCGTTAATTACGCGCAACCCGCTTGAGTTGACGAGGTTGCAAGCCGGCACAGCCAGCAATCCTTTTCAAGGCACATCTATTAACGGGTTGAGAACGACCTTTACGAATATTACCCGTGACGGCATTAATATCCAAGACAATTTTATTCGCACTAACGCTACTGACTTTGCTCCGGGCAGACCATCGGTTGACGACACGGGCGAATTTACGATTTCAACCAGCAATCAGGAAGCTGACCAAGGTTCCGGCGGCGCGCAAATTCGTGTAGTAACGCCGCGCGGCGGTAAAGATTTTCACGGAGCTTTATTTGCATATAATAGAAATTCGAGATTTCAAGCAAATGATTTTTTCCGTAATCGCAGTTCCAATCCAGATCTTAATACAAAGCCTGCATTCCGTAATCGTAATCAGTTTGGCGGAAAGGTGAGCGGACCGATGCCGGTTCCGCATTTTGGCGAAGGCGGACCAATTTTTGAAAAAAACAAAGGGTTTTTCTTTTTCGCGTATGACCGAATTATAAATCCGGTTTCCGGTCTTTTTACACGCACAATTTTAACTCCGTCGGCAAGAAGCGGCGCATTTAATTTTACCCGTGCTGCGGCAGGCAGCCCGATAACCACCGGCAATATTATTTGTCCCAGCGGTGCTGCCGGCAGTATCTGTACAATTCCAAACATTTTGGCATTTGCCCAATCGCAGGGATTTGCCAATATTCCATCGGCTATTGACCCGACCATCCAAAGCAGAGTTATTTCCCAACTTCCGGCTACGGGAAACTTTACCCAAGTCGGCGACCAGTTAAATACAACGGGTTATCAACTTAGTCGTCAGCAAAACCAGAATCGCAAGACATACACGACACGACTCGACTTGGACGCAACTGAAAAGGACAGCATTAACGGTGTCTTCAGCTATACCCATGAAGTCAATTTGCGTCCCGATGTCGATGCGAACGGATTCGGACCGACGCCCGACGTAGAGCAAACGGCGACAGGCAAAACCTTTGTTATGGCATATCGTCGAATTATCAGCGGCAACATTGTCAATGAAGCACGCGGAGGACTTTTCACAAACGTAGTTCCATTTCAGCGAACCGGCAATGTGCCTTCGACGTTCCTTGGCGGTGCGGTAGGAAATTTGATAACCAATCCTCAAGATACGTTTTTGAGCCAGGGGCGTAATACGAAATCTATCAATTATCAGGATAATGTCGATTACATTCTTGGAAAACATTCATTGAAATTCGGTGGACAATTACAGTTTTTCAAAGTTAACTCCTACAATGACGCTCTTACTGTGCCAGTCCAAAGTATTGGAACAAATTCAATTAATGCGGCTAATAACAACACGTTTGCAACTAGCAATTTTGCCAATGTCGGCGGTGCGGCGAACACCAGTCTTATCAGCACCACTCAATTAGGCACGGCGAATAATTTATTAGCTCTTCTCGGTGGTCTCGTCAATGGCGTTACTCAATCCTTTAACACGGTAAGCCAAACTTCGGGCTTTCAGCCAATCAGACAATTCCAGCCTTTTCGCTACTCCAATCATTCGGTTTATTTGGCGGACAGATGGACGGCAGCGCGCGGACTGACGTTGTCTCTTGGTCTTCGTTATGAATTGTTCCCGGCGTTAAGATTAAAAAATGGCTTGGCTTTAGAACCGGTCATAAAGGACTTAAACAATCCTATTCCGTCACTTCTCGATCCGAACGGAAGCTATACTTTCGTTGGAACCAACATCGGTAAACCGGGTATTTATTACAAGAATGACTACAACAATTTCGCGCCGTCAATCGGTGTCGCTTATTCGCCGAGATTTGAATCGGGAATAGGTAGATTTTTAGTCGGTGCGGAAGGCAAGACGGTTGTTCGCGGCGGTTTCAGCGTTGTTTATGGTAATGACTCAATTGTTACTTCAATCAATAATACGCTTAGTAGTGCCGCCACCGGAAACACCGGACTTGGAAGAACGGGTTCAGCCGCTGTTAATAACATTCCCGGCAGCGGAACTACGCAGTTAAATGACCGTTTATCCAATCCCGCAACGACAGTTAACCCGCCGCCGTTCGTATTTCCCCGATCTTTCCTGCAAAACAATACCGCGCAATTCGGTAATTTCGGAGCGGTTTCCGCAATTAACCCGAAATTACAAATACCGAGAGTCGAACAGTATAGCGCCGGTTTTCAGCGTGAATTCTTCGGCAATACGGCATTAGAAATTCGCTATGTGGGAAGTCGCAGCAAGAATCTGGCTCGCGGCGTTGACCTTAACCAAGTTGACATCTTTAATAATGGATTCTTGGCTGATTTTAATCGCGCTGCGGCTAACCTAGCTTTGCCAGGTGCAACAACTGCTTTTTGTAGTCCTACTACCGTTACCGGTTGCCAGGCTTTATCCATCTTTCAAAGTGGAGCCGGTGCTGCCGGAAGATTGGGAGTCGGAACAGGCGGTTTAAGCGCAACAACATTTAATAATGCTCTGCGAAACGGAACACCTGCGGATTTGGCAATTAGTTTTATTACTAACGGCGTTAATAATGCTCCGACTGTAGCAAGTCCGACCAACAAGCCGTTCGTTAATTTTTTGGCAAATCCGGGAACAGGTATAATTGAATACTTTACGAATGACGGTTATTACAATTATAACTCGGCGCAAATTGAAATTCGCCGCCGTTTCACACAAGGTTTGTATCTGCAAGCCAATTATACATTCTCGAAAAACTTAACCAATGCGGTTGGAACTTCCCAGGCGTTATTTGAACCGTTTCTCGATAACAACAATAGAGGCAAAGACTATCAACGCGCCGACTATGACCAAACCCACGTCTTTAACTTCAACGGCATTTATCAATTACCATTCGGCAAAGGCAAGATGTTTTTGAATGACGGCGGCTTGGTTGACAGGGTATTCGGCGGTTTTGAACTTTCGGGTATTGTAAGCTGGTCAAGCGGCGCGCCGATAACTTTTGTCGATACTCGCGGAACATTAAACCGGGCAGGTCGTTCGGGCAGACAAACTGCAAACAGCACGCTGACTGCTCAACAACTAAGAGGATTAGGCGGTATTTTTGAAGCCAACGGAAACATTTATTTTATTGACCCTTCAATAATAAATGCCGCCACAGGCAGAGCTTCTGAAGGATATATTGCTCCCGGATTAAATAGTAATGCGGCTTTTCCCGGACAAGTGTTTTTTAACGTAAATCCCGGACAAACCGGTAGTTTGCCGAGAGCAATTCTGAACGGTCCAAAATACTTTAATGCTAATGTCGCTCTATTGAAAAACATTCGATTTACAGAAACGACTCGTCTTCAACTTAGAGCAGAAGCATTCAATTTGTTAAACAATGTAAATTTCTTTAACAATACACAGTTTGCAAATATTAACAGCACAAGTTTTGGACAGGTTGGGGGAGCATTCGACCCGCGCATTCTTCAATTTGCGGCTCGCTTTGAATTTTAATTTGAGCAATTAAGTTTGCTTTCTATAGGCGTTGCTTCTAATCGGGGCAACGCCTTATTTTTGTTTTACAATCAAACATCCTGTATATTTTCATAACTTATGTCAAAAAAGGGTTCAATCTTAGTTTGCGACGACGAAGAGATAATGCGCGATGTGTTAGGCACGATTCTGACAAACGCGGGCTATAAAGTTGATTTAGCGAAAACCGGAGAAGAGGCAATCGAGGCTTACGAAAAAAAAAATTACGATGTCGTATTGATGGACGTTTCAATGCCAGGAATGGGCGGGCTGACGGCGCTTGAAGAAATTATTAAGATAGACGCCGAGGCAGTGGTTTTGATGGTTACGGCTTATGCCACTTTTGACACGGCAATTTCAGCTTGGGAAAAAGGCGCAAGTAATGTCATTCGCAAACCTTTTCAAAACGAGCAAATCGTCAGCCTTGTCGGCAAAGGTATAAAGAAACGTCGCAAGGAAGAAGAGCGAATCTCTTTAAGACAAGCAATGACCCGTTCGGTCAAACGAGACGCGATTATCGGGCGTTCCGAGAAAATGGAAAACGTTTTTCGGCTCGTGGAAAGAGTGGCTCCGGCGCGCTCGACCGTTTTGATAACAGGCGAATCTGGAACGGGAAAAGAGCTTGTCGCCAAATCAATTCACGAATCTTCTCAGCGCGCAGATATGCCGTTTGTCGTCGTCAACTGCTCGAATATTCCTTCCGAGCTGCTCGAATCAGAGCTTTTCGGTCATACCAGAGGCGCGTTTACCGGCGCAGTCGCCGCCAAGAAAGGTCTTTTTGAAGTAGCCGACGGCGGCTCGATATTTCTCGACGAAATCGGCGATTTGCGTTTTGAAACGCAGGTTCGCTTGCTTCGCGTCATTCAGGAGCGCGAATTTACGCCGGTGGGCGAAACTGTTCCGACGCAGGTTGATGTCCGAATCATTGCCGCCACTAATGTCGAACTCAAAGAAGCTGTTAAAAACGGAACGTTCCGCGAAGATTTATATTATCGCTTGTCGGTCGTCCCAATCGAGCTTCCTTCCTTGCGTGAACGTCCCGAAGATATTCTGCCGCTCGCGCAACATTTTATCCAAAAATACAACAAGGAAAACGGGCGCGTTATTTCCGAAAATCTTTCGCCGGAAGTTTTATCCTTGCTTGAGAATTATTATTATCCGGGAAATGTCCGCGAGCTTGAAAACATTATCGAAAGAGCCGTTGTCATCGCTCCGACCGACGAAATCACCGTCGAATGTCTCCGACCGGAAGTTAAAAATCCTGAAATGGCTCGCAGAATGATAAAAGACAGCGAAGGCATTTCAGATGAAACAGACCTTTCGCGCGGGGTTAATTTCTACGACGAAGTCCGGCGTTTTGAAACCAATTTAATCTGCCGCGCACTTGACCAAACCGGCGGACACCAATCGCGTGCCGCACGGCTTTTAGGCTTGAATGCGACAACTCTTAACTCAAAAATCAAAACTTACAGCATTCATCCGAAAACTTAGAGAATTTATCCAATAATTTATTCAAAAAATTGAACAAATTATTTTTCACCATTTTTACCGGTAACCGGAATAGTCTTACTATTTGCTTACTAAAAATCTATCTAGCCGCATTTATATCAATAAATAAAAAGAAAGGAATAATATTTGCCTCTTTTAATTTGAAGAATAAACTTGTCCCAAAAAATTAAGGAGTATTATCTATGAACGAATCGTTTATAAAACGTATCAGTAATTCGCTTCTCAGTATTTTTGCAGTTTTCTGTTTAATTGCTTCTGCGTCATCTGTCTTTGCACAGGTGACGGCTGGTAACTTACAAGGCGTAGTTGCCGACCCCAACGGAGCGATTGTGGCAGGAGCATCCGTTAAAATAACTAATCCCGAAACGGGACAAGTTAAAGAAACCACCACTAACAGCGACGGAATTTATACCTTTACCAGTTTGCAGCCGAGTGAACGGTATGTTTTAGAAGTATCAGGAACGGGCTTTGCGCCAACCAGAGTAGAAAATGTTGTTATCCGTATCGGCTCTCAAAACTCACAAAATGTATCTTTGGG
>JALYZF010000026.1 GCA_030948995.1 Acidobacteriota bacterium | reverse complement strand
CTCCTGTTGAAGGGCGATAAACGGCAATGTCGTTTTTACCGTCATTGTCGTAATCAGCAGCAACAGGAATATCATTTGATAATCCAAACTTCACGGTATCGAAATTTTGCGATGGAGTTCCGGTTGTCGTTCGAGCAATATACCAAGTTCCTGTCGAGGGACGATAAACCGCTAAATCGGCTTTGCCGTCTCCGTCGAAATCACCATTTATAGGAATATCGCCATTTGTGCCGAACTGTGCAGATTGAAATTGGTTATCAGTGCTTCTGATCCAATACCAAACGCCGTTTGAAGGTCGCCAGACGGCAATATCGGTTTTACCGTCGCCGTCAAAATCGGCAAGCATCGGCACATCGCCCGATTGTCCAAATTGAACGGTTGCAAATGTCGTATTGCCGGGCTGAACCGGATTGCTGTAAAGAATATACCAGACTCCTGTTGACGGTCGAAAAACAGCAATGTCGGCGTAACCATCGCCATTAAAATCACCCGGGCGCGGCAAATCTCCATTACTGCCGAAATTTACATAACGCACCTGGTTGTTCGATGATTGCCGAATATACCAAACACCTTCACTCGGGCGATAAACAGCTTGATCAGTTCTCCCGTCACCGTCATAATCGGCAGGCGCGATTTTGTCACTTGCCGTTCCAAACTGTGTTCCGCCGAAAGCATTATTAAAGCTGCTCAGTTGATACCAGACTCCTTCGCCCGGTCGATAAACCGAAACATCAGATTTCCCGTCATTGTCAAAATCATTGTAAATCCCGTTGCGCGGATACGAAATTAGCTGGGACGCGATTCCTCTCGGCAAACTCGCACCGTCAAAGCCGCAGGCAATACAACCGGCGGTTACGATTCTGCCGTTCGGTTTCAAAAACGGATAACCGAAGTTAAAGCCGACCGTTCGACCGTCTTTTATCGGAAAGGGCGAAATGTAACTGCCATCCCTGACGAATCCGAAGTTATAATCGTGATTCGGATCAGCAAGTCCCAGACCGAACGAATGGTCGGGTGAGCCGTCCGGGTTATAACGCCAAATGCCGCTGTCTGCCACAATAATTTTGCCGTCGTTTTGAATTCCAGTGATATAGGCGACACTGTGCGAGTATAGATAAACGTGGTTCGGTTCACGAAAAGTGCCGTCGTAGCTGATGATGCCGCCCGTGCCGAAAGTTGTGTCGAGCGATAAATCACTGTTGTAACGAACGAGCGCGGCTTGATTTTCATTGAATTGGCTGGTCGAACCGTATGCGCCGCCGACTAAAATTTTATTGCTGCGAAGCAATTTTACCGTGAGCGCGCGTTCCTGCGCGTGTCCGTTGCCGTTGTCGAGATAAATTCCGTTCGGCGTGCCGTTCGTCCAAATCGTCCATTTCGCGGCGGTATAATTCGTGCCGGTCGTCCGGTGCTGTTTGACGCCGACGGCGATAAAGTTTCCGTTTGAAAGAACTTCGCCGCCGTTGATTCGCACAGTGCCGAAATCGCCGCCGTCAGTCGCGCTGCCCGTTTCGTCGTAAAAAGAATAAATATTTTGTAGTGTTCCATTCGTCGAATAAACCGCGACGAAGCCTTTTGGACGAGCGACGCTAGGACTTATTCCGATACCTGTCGGCAGATAATCCGCGCTGCTGCCGAAAACGTAAATCCGTCCGTCCGCGCCGATTTTTAAATCGTTCGGTTTCCCGCCGAAACTGCCGTAGCTCGAATTATCATAAGAATTCGTTCCGGTCTGTGTGAAAACTTTCCCCGGATCAATCTGAAATGTCTGCGGCGGTCCGGTGTGGAAGTTGACGACGACCGGAGCGCCGCCGAAACTCGTGTCGAGCGTTCCGTCTTGATTATAACGAACTAGACAAACGTCAGTGCCTAAAGTAGTGTCGGGAATTACGCACTGCGCGACGACGACGACTTTGCCGTCCAGCGGCTGGATTTTTGCAATCGCGCCGAGCGTATTGGTGCGCCCGCCGAAATCGCTCGTATTCGCCAAATTGTAAAATTGGGTTTGAACGTAGCCGCCGCCGAAAGATGTGTCCACCGAGCCGTTCGGTAAAAGGCGGCGCAGAAAAAAGTCGGTTAGATAACTGTTGTTGCTGGTCGAGCTAGAGATTCCGCCCGAAACAATCACTCTGCCGTCGGCGTAAGCGTCGCCGGTCGAATAATAACTGTTAATGTAACCCGATGGCGCGCCCGCCGGAATCGGCGCGGGCAGCGTTTCCTGAAAAATAGCGTAATGCTGCCCGTCGTTGTTGAAACTTGGGTCTAACGCGCCTTGCTGTGCAAACGACATTTGGCTAAATGCCGCAATAAGCAAAATCGAGAATGCGATAGTTGTGTTTAATTTGATTTTCATAAATATTTCCTCTTAACCTCAAACAAAATTTGTCCTTTGTTTGTAATTGCGAAAAGCCGAGGGAAAAGCGGACATTGCACGTTGAAAAAATTATTTGAAAAATAAAATCGGACGAGAAAATTTCGTCCGATTCGGCAGCGGTTTTTAATTTAACGGCTGTTTGTATTTCGATTCCGTATGGGAAAAACATTGCTGCAAGAAAAGCGCCGCGTAAAAGCAAATTGTTTCAAAGACGCGCAATCGTTTATCGCAAATTTGATTTTCCTTATGCGAGCAAATTAATATCGCGTGTCATTGGCGTTTGCCCAAACTCGCGCATACACGGGGTCGTTAAATCCGGCGGGTAAAAAATTATTGACTATTTTTTCAAAATTTTCGCCTAGAACCTTAAAGGCTTGACCGTATTGTTTAATTACCGGATTCGGAATTTTCATAACGATTGCCGACAAAGCAACAAATAGTTTGCCGAAAGCTGCCGCCTGAGTCGCACTGCTTTGTTTCGTTTGCGGGTTGTCTAAAACCTGAAGGGCTTGATACAAGGCAGTAGCATCTTGATAATAAGCATAAAACTCATCACATTTGTTGACTGTTTCTATCAAGCCCATAATTTTCGCGTGAACGCGATTGGGAATCAGATACTGAATCCCGACAGAATACTGCGAATATCTGTCAGCCGCCTGCTTTGCGTGCTGCAAGGTTTTTACAAAAGTTTGTTTGTCCAATTTCTCCCACGGATTCCAATGCGACATAATTTTATTTCTCCTCTGAAATTTTTAATGTGACGGACCTGATTTGTGTTTGAAATTTCAAAAGCTATCTACGCGGCTTTTTTATCTCGAACAAAAATTTCGGTCTTCAATAATTAATTGCGTTATACGTTTCAAAAAACGGACATTTACGATAATAAAATTTTTAATTCGGCATTTTTGAGTTAGAATCGGCGTAAAGTTTTTATGTCAGATAAAGCGGAGAGCGAGGTAACGAAAATTTTGCAGGAATGGCGCGGCGGCGACACCAGCGCGGCGGAGCGTCTTTTTCCGCTTGTTTATGAAGAACTCAGACGCCAAGCAAGGCGGCATTTAAGTCTTGAGCGCTCTGACCATACGCTTCAACCAACTGCGCTTGTTCACGAAGCGTATCTAAAAATGATTGACCAAACGATTTTATCGGTAGAAAATCGGACGCATTTTTTTGGAATTGCATCACGTATAATGCGGCAGATTCTGGTTGATTACGCTCGACAGCATAACGCCGAAAAACGCGGCGGCTCGGCGCAGAGATTTTCCATCGAAGATATTGAAATTTTGCCCGAACAATCAGCCGCCGATTTGCTTGAATTAGACGAAGCGCTGCAAAGGCTCGAAGCAATTGACGAACGAAAATGCCGCGTTGTCGATATGCGATTTTTCGGCGGGCTGAAAGAAAAAGAAATCGCCGAAGTTTTAGGAGTAACGGAGAAAACCGTTAGGCGCGATTGGCAATTTGCCAAGCTCTGGCTATATCGTGAACTATCGAAAAGTGTTTAGTGTTAGAAAAATTTGCTGCCTGTTATACGGATAATACAAATTAGAAAACAAAAATCACTCATATTAGCGTATGTAAACCGGAAGCGAATTTCTTCTTTCTAAGTTGCGAAATGAAACAGCAAAAATGGCACAAAATCGAAGAAGCCGTTGCATCTACATCAGAAATGCCGGTTTCAAAACGTGAGGCATGGATTATTGAATTTTGCGGCGGAGACGAAGAACTAAAAACTGAAATCGAATCGCTGCTCGCTTTTGAATCAGTAGCCGATAATTTTCTCGAAAAATCCGTATCGCCCTATACCGCACAAATTTTCTCCGAAGATGAAATAAATATTTCCGGCAAAAAATTCGGCAACTATAAAATAGTGCGGGAAATCGGCGCAGGCGGAATGGGCGCGGTTTTTCTTGCCGAAAGAGACGACGGCGAATTCGAGCAGCAAGTTGCCGTCAAAATCGTGCGGCAAACTATCGTCGAAAAGGAACTCGTTAACCACTTTCGCCGCGAGCGTCAAATTCTCGCGTCGTTAAATCACCCGAATATAGCCAAACTTCTCGACGGCGGCATAACCGAAACAGGCGAACCATTTCTAGTGATGGAATACATTGAAGGCGAGCCGCTGGTGGAATTTACGGAAAAACAAAATTTACCCGAAACCGAACGCCTGCACTTGTTTGTGAAAATCTGTTCGGCAGTCGCTTACGCTCATCGCAATCTGATTGTTCACCGCGACATCAAACCTTCAAACATCTTGGTAACGAAAGACGGCGAGCCGAAATTGCTCGACTTCGGTTTGGCGAAAATAGTAGATGTCGGCACGCCCGGCAATAATCAAACACAAACCGCTTTTCGTGCATATACGCCGGATTATGCTTCACCCGAACAGCGGCGCGGCGAAAATGTAACAACTGTTTCGGACATTTATTCGCTTGGTGTCGTTCTTTCAAAACTATTTCAAAATTCAATCAAAAACCAATCTCCTAAAGGCGATTTAAAGAATATTATCTCAATGGCTCTGCGCGAAGAACCGGAACGACGTTATAAGTCGGTCGAGGCTTTTGCCGAAGACATCGAGGATTTTTTAAGCAGCAAACCAATCAAAGCGCGTCCGAATAATTTCCGCTATCGCACCGGAAAATTTATTAGGCGAAATCGAATATCGGTTGCAGCGGCAGCTTTGGTTTTCCTTAGTTTAATCGCCGGAATCGCCGTCAGTGTTTCACAGGCACGACAGGCTCGCCTTGAAAAAGCCAAAGCTGAAACGGTCAACGCTTTCCTGCAAAATATGTTGAGTCATTCGGACAATTCGATAAGCGCTTCAAACGCGAAGGGTCGAAAGATGACGGTCGAAGATGTTCTCGACGAAGCATCCAAGCTGCTTGAATCAGAAGATTTATCAACCCAGCCGGAAGTTAAAGCCGAGCTTCAGAGAATTATCGGCACAAGTTTTCTTTCGCAGGGAAACTATAATTTAGCCGAGAAAAATCTGCGTTCGGCGCTTAATTTGGAATCGGCAATCTATAGCGAAGACAGCGTTGAAACGCTTCAAACTTTGGTTCCGCTCGGGCAAATCTTTCTGGCAAACGCCGATTACCAAAACGCTGAAAAAATCTTTCAGCAGCGGCTGTCAATTCTCCGCCGCGAACAGAAAAAAGGATCGATAAATCCGACATACTTACTCGTCGCGCTTAATGATCTTGCGCTCGTGCGTAGGGCGCAAGGCGACTCCAAACAAGCAGAAGCACTCTTACGAGAAGCCTTAGACTTGAAACCTCAAATTCCGCCGGAAAATCGAATTGCCATCGGAATTACCGAAGCGGTTTACGCCCTGATTTTGTCCGATCAGGGAAATTTTGATGAAGCCGAAAAAATTGTCCGCGCGCGCATTGCAGAAATCCGGCAACAACCAAATCCCGAAACACTTGAACTCGCCACAAATCTCAATGGTCTCGGAAATTTTCTGATGGAAAAAGGCGAATTGGCGGAATCGCAAAAAAGTTTGCTCGAAGCCGAGACGATTTATCGAAAATTATTTACTCCGGCTTATCTGCCGTTAGGCGATAATCTTCGCTTTCAGGCGCAAGTTTTTTACTTGCAAGGAAACTACTCGGAAGCCGAAAGGAAAATTAACGAAACGCTGGAAATTTATCGAGAAAGCTCGACACCAAAACACATAAATTATCCAACAGCCTTAACCGTCCAAGGAATGATTTTTAGTCGGATTGGAAAAATTAGCGAAGCTGAAAAACTTTTACGCGAAGCTGTCGAGCTTCGCCGCCGGTATTTACCCGAGCAAAATTTTTTGACGGCTTTGGCAATCGGTTCCCTCGGTGAATTTCTGGTTGCCCAAAATCGCTTAGATGAAGCCAAACCCTTATTAATCGAAAGCTATGAAAACCTAAAAATTTCTCAAAGCTCTGAAAGCCCGCGTTTGAAAATGGCGCTTGAACGGTTAGATAAACTTAATAATTTATCCCAACATTAAAAAGAGTAAATTTAAACTACTAAAAAGATGTGCAATCGAACATCCTAATTAAACTTATATATATTTTTATTAATTAACGCTCAAAGTCGGAACTTTATTGGGACGCGGACTGTCTGCATCTTAGTATCAGCACGGTATCAACTATATCTTTTTTGACTTATAAGAGGCTTGTAAACCACCCTGTATATTCGTGAGAAACAATTATTTTTCAGCATTACAAAATTAGGGCACCACCTTAAATTTAGGTCGAATATGTAGTCCAAAATGTAGCCCAAAACGTGCCCAAAAAACTCCGCAAAAATAAAGCAACTATGCCGAAGCGTAGTTGCTTTTCTTGTTTAAGTGCCTGAAAAAGGGTGATAGCTATCGAAGTAGAAATGACTTGAAAATAGTCTATGGTGGTGACAAGATTAGCAAACGGATATTCACAACGATTTTGTAGCCTACTGTAAAGGAGAAACCATGAAACTTGATAATTACTTGAAAATAGTCCTGACAATTATTGCCGCTTGCTTTATGTGGCTGTGCGTGAGAAACATTGATTTTTCTTCGCCTGTTCTTGCTCAATCTTCTGCGAAGAAAACAGAAATTAAAAGCTATCAGCTTGGTTGGAGTGACCCGAGAAATTTTGGTGTGGTTGTCTTGACCTTAACAGATGGCAGTAAGAAAAATGTTAAGATTCGCTCAGCAGCTGATCTGGCTGGATGGGCGGCTGTGCTAAATCAGAAGCCAGTGTACATTAACGACAATGGAGATATATTCACAGGTGAAGCTATACCTAAAGAATGAAACTTTCTAGCGGTGAGTGTGGTTTTTACCTAAACACTCCAGCCTAACAAGTCATTCGTCACTTTTATTCGCAATTTTTCATTTATTGAACTGCAACGGTTGCTCTTACAATTTTGTTTGTAAATATTGATTTTGAATTGCTGAAAATAACGTAATAAGACCCGGGCGAAAGCGTTAAATTGATATTTCCGATAGTCACATAACCGGAATGATAAAATGAGCGATAATTGCCTGTATTTTGGAAATTGGTAAATTCGTCAGAATCTAAAACAATCGTATCAATATCATTATTGCCGCCGCTCGCTTCTACTCGACCAACAATCCGCGCCGGCGTATCGAGATTGAACTTAATAGATTTATAATGTTCGGCTTCAATCGTTAAAGTATTATTTACAATCGTTCGAGATGTGGCGGGAGTGGGCAAAACGGAATTTGTGTTTTGATATAAATTTTCATTCGCCGGTTGTTCTATTACAGCCGGCTTTGTGACTTTCGGTTTTGGAGTTAGTGTAGGCGACGGCGGCGTTAAAGGCGCGTCACTTCTAACATTTGTAATTAGAGTAGCAACATTAGTGTTTTTGCTTTGTTCGTTTTTGCGCTGTTCAAGGAGATAATTGCCGCCGAGAATCATCAACCCGAGAACCAAACCGACAATTACGACCGTTGCCACAAAATTCATTGAATTATTTTTCTTTGGCGTAATTTCCCGGACTTGGCTGTTATTGTGTCGCACTTCCGTTATAACTTCACCGAACGGTTCTACACGACGCGCATTTGTAACCGTGAAATTTGCTGTTACTGGATACGCACATTTATAACAAAAATTCGCGTCCTCTGGAATTTCAGCAGCACATTTTGAGCAGTACATATTTCAACCTTCGATTATGATTTGGAAGCAGAAAATCATTGCATAGATTCAATGTATAAATCAAAGGGTTTGGGCGAGTAAAGTTTTCTCTAATCCGCTGGTTGCAAGTTCAAATTCTAAAAAGAACGTTCCATTTGTAAGTAAGTGCCTTTAGTATCTTCTGAGAATGAGCAGAGGACTACCTTGATATGGCAGGGGTCAGTAAATTGGATTCAATAAACTGTCGAAATGTAAAAAAACTATCAATTTTGATTTGTTGAGGGTATTATGTCGAAAAGTTAAAAGTTCGGTTACGTGAATCCTGAGTGTGATCTTTGGCGGAGGTTATATGAGTAGAACAGCATTTCCATACAATTTAGAACGACCCTTTGGGGATTATTCGTTCTCCGTTATTTTTTCAAACCTATTTGCTTTAATAATCACAGTTTTTATTGGCTATCTTTGTTTTCAATTTGGCGATGGTGTAGGCGATTATGCGTTCAATATTCTGGTAGTAATCATAGGGGCTTTGGTGGGTTGGGCGCTGGGAATGTTTTTTACTCCTTTTTCCAAGGAAGAAGGCGAAAAGTTTACAACAATTAGTCAGACAATATCGGTATTCATTTCGGGTTATGTCTTCAGTAAGTTGGATCGTTACCTAGAGTTGAGCATGTTTGATTCTAATAAGATTCCGGTTACGATAGTTTGGTTCCGTATAGGTTTACTGGTCAGTACTCTCCTGGTGGTAATGCTCACAGTATTTTCAAACAGGGCATATTTTAATCCGGATGATAAATCTAAAGAATTACTAATTAAAGAAGCCAACGAAAAAATTACTACTATTCAGAATTACGTCACAGCGCGTTATCCGGATTCAATAGTGGTAGGTTTTAGGTCAGACGATTCGTTTATTGATAAAAATAAAGCAGGTCATTATTACACTGTAATTTTGAAACAGGGTAATAGCGAGAGAGAAATTATTCTGAACGAATTTAAATTTACTGCGCCTGACGGTACTACTTTCAATCGCTTCAGGGAATTAACGAAAGAAGGTATAAATCGTTTAGTTCCCAAACAACAATAAAGGATGTCTAAATTTCAATGGCATAAAAGATAAGAAATTTTATCTGGTTCAGAAATAAATAAGAAACACTTAGATGCATAGTCTAATATATTCTGCAGAAGTCAGTGATAGCTATGATCAAGCAGAAACCTCGTTACGTCATTAAACGCACCGCTATCGGATTAGGCTTTTTCACCCTAGACCCAATTCCGAAGGATAAAAAGATTATTGAATATATCGGACCCGTTTTAACCAATCAAGAAGCGGATAAAAAAGGTGGCAGGTATTTAATGACTATTGATGAAGAACATCTGATTGACGGCAGTCCGCGCAGCAACACGGCTCGCTATATCAACCACTCGTGCCAACCGAATGCTAAAACATTTAGAACCGGAGTAAGAGTCTGGATATGGTCAATCAGGGATATTAAAGCCGGTGAAGAAATCACAATCAATTACGGCAAAAATTATTTTAATGAACATATAAAACCCATCGGCTGCAAGTGTGCTAAGTGCATTAAAAAACCTAAAACAGAAAAACCATATTGCAAAAATTGAAATTGATAGAGAAATAGTTCTACTTTCCTTTGGATGAGATAATCTCTGACAATCCTTTAGCATTAATCCCGGAAGTTATTAATCTGCGAACTAACAGATCGAGACTTACGCTCGGATCGCCAGTCTCCATTTTTGCAACCCGTGACTGACTCGATTCGATTACTTTTGCAAACTTCTCCTGTGAAAGTTTTAATTCTCTGCGCCTGTTCTTTAGCGCATTTCCCAAACTAAGCTTTAGCTCGATGTATTGATTTTCCGCCGGCGATAATTCTAAGAAATCGGAAGCAGAACCTTACTTGGAATTTAGACAAGTTTGTAAACAAACTTTAATATTGTGTCATAAACGATCCTTTTTGAGACACACTTATTAAGTATTTATCAGTTCAATTGAAGATTTGAAAAACCATATCGCCAAATTCGATAATGAATAAAATGGCAGTTCAGCCATTTTTTGATGTGGTAATTATTTCAACCCAAATTGCGATTTGTTGGACAATTTCCCGTTTTCAAACTGCGCCGACACAATCCACTCACCTTTCTCGCTCCTTCCTCTCCAGCGA
>JALYZF010000023.1 GCA_030948995.1 Acidobacteriota bacterium | reverse complement strand
TCCGCCTCTTCGCGCGTCGAGGTGCGCCCGATAGTTGCTTGCCACGCAGCCGACAATCCCGAAAACGAACGCAGCCGCTCGCTCGTCGCCGACGTGCAAGTCATCAACGTCGAAACGGGCAAGACCGATTTCATTTTACCGGCGGTGCAGCGCGGTCTGCCAGCCGTGCAAAGATAACTAAATTTGAAAGGAGCAAGACCGATGAACAATGAAGAAAACGACAAACGAAAACCGAAGGCATACGTTTACGTCGCCTTGATTTTAATGTTTGTTCTAATCGGGCTGGTGTTCGGATTTGTTCTCGTAATGATGACGGCTTGCGGATGTGATTAACGATGCGTGAAACAATTTTGCGAAATTTGTTTTGTTTGACGGCGGCGGACGTTTTATTGAGGAGGATTTTATGGGATTTGTGGATACGACACCTAACCCGCAACTACCTTGGTTTTACAATCTGGTTCACGCGGTTGGCAAAGATTGTCCGAATCAGTCGAACGACGTAAAGCTCGTTCAATATATGCTCAAGCGTCTGTATGACATCGGCATCACGCAAACCGGCATTGCGCGAGTATGGCAAAGACCGAAAGGCAATTTGACGGTTGACGGCTGGTGCGGCGACGCGACTAGAAATTGGATTTTAAAGTTTCAACTCGACGTGCGCCAATCGGGTTATTCGGTTCTTGCCGACCGCCGTGTTGACCGAGCCAGAGGACATAGCAATGGCTCGATTTCTAATACCACCTATACAATTATCTGGCTCAATTACCTTTTGATGTATAACGACACTGACGACTACGCGAATATCTGGCAAAAGATTCCCGTCATTCTCGACGGCAACGTCCCGCCGCCGAGCGCGGATGTAATCAATCAACAACAGAGTGCGGACGTAATCAATCAACCCCCAGTGCCGGGATATGTTAACTATTAAATTTTGATTAAGGAGGAAATTTGTAATGTCGGCATTTTCCCGCGAATTGCCAAAGCAAGTTCAGCAATACAAAGACGGCAGATTCACTTGTTGGGCGGCGGCGCTCGAATCTTGGATGAGCGTTACGCCGCAAAGCCCTGCCAGCTGGTTTATCAAAACGCAGGACGACGCAATTGCCGAATGGAAAAGTTTTAGCGGCAGCAACAGCGGGCTTGACGTGCAATGGGGCTTTCGATTGATGGCGGCGGCGGTCGGGATGGAATATGGAGTTTTCAAACCGGCAAAGAAAATTTCCGGCGGCTTTCTTTACGATAAACTCAAGACAAGAGGTCACATTTACGTTTTATACGCGGGCGGAATGACGAATACGAGCGGTCAATTCGGACATTGCGTCGTGGTTTACGGAATCAGTAATCTGTGGAGCGACAGTTGTAAAGTTAGCTTTATGGATCCTTGGACGGCGAATTACAAAGACGAGCCTTTGACTTATTTCCAACAAGCAGGTGAAGCCGTCGCCGGTTGGTTTGATTATACAGCTTAACAACTGTTCGGGACGAAGATATTTTCAATGCAGAGACGCGGAGACGCAGAGGAATAAGGCAAAAGGTAAAAGTAAATTTTATTTTTACCTTGTTTATTTTAGAGACTCTGCGTCTCTGCGTTTCATCTTTTCTTATCACGCATCTGACATTAACCTAGAAACATCTAAAAAAATAAGCGAAAGCAACCAACCGCAAAGGCTGACTGCTTTCAAACTTTATTCAATCCTTACGAAATCAGTTCCCGTGCGACCGAAAGTTTCCGGGTGATACATCTCTTCAGCTTTGGCGGGTGGAACGACAAATTGCCCCGGTGTAGTTGCGCGCGTTACATAAGTGTAATTATAAACGCCTTCCCACAAAAGAGATGAAAACGCTTCGGCGCGCTCGTCGCGGAAGTTTTGATGTTCAAACCAACTCCAGCGCCAATTGTAATAACCGAAACCATACGAACGACTGCCGTATTCGAGAATCGGAGTATTACCGTCGCCGTTGTCTTGCGGAATCGCTTCCGTTACGGCAAGTTCGGGATTCAAAATCTCCAAACCTGCCGGCAAAGGGTCAACGAGCGCGACATGGTAACGGCGCGCAGAAGCAACCATCGTTAGACGAACGCGAACGCGCGCGCCGGATTTTATCGTCCACGAATTATCGGCGTTTTGTTTCACGTCGCCTGCGTCATCAACGGCTTCGTATTTTCGCAAAACCGTAAAACCGTAATCGGCGGGCGCGAGGTTCAAATTCTTCGGCGCGTATTTCATACCGATTCGATAATAAAGCCGTCCCGCGCCTTGTTTATCGAGAATCAAATTCGCCGCGCCGTTTTGTTCTATTAACTGGCTCATCGGAACATTCAAAAGATTTGAATCAACCGAGCGACCTTTGAAAGTTTGTTCTCCGGCATAAGCGTTTCCGAGCCAGACGCGCGTGACAAAATCGGGCGTAACTTTTTCAAATGCGTTGAAATATTTATCGAGCGCAAGCAATATAAAGACGTTTTCCTGCGTATTGCTCCAGCGTCCCGCCGTTCTCTGGTCGAGAAGCCCGCGAACGAGTTTTGGAATTAAATCATTGTTTGCGTCGGCTTTTATTAACGCTTCCAAAATCACGCCGTCGGCGCGACGATTTGAATACATAATCAACCATTGCGCGTCGCCGTAATCGGTTACGAAATTTGCAGTTGCCGCCGTTTCGGTCGTGTGATTCATCAAAAAGCGTTTGATGTTTTCGACTTCAACCGTTGAATTTTTATCATCGGCAAGAACTGAAAGAACCCATCCCAACGCCTCAAACGGCATTTTCTCAATCGTCGCTTCAGCCAATAATTTCTTGGCTTTTGCCGCATCTTTATCGCCCATCAAATTGCGGACGTAAAGAGCGTAAGCCGATATTGTCCAACGAACCTGCGGCGATTTGTGATACTCGTCAAAATGCTTTTCGATGTTTTTCAAATAAGTTTTCGACTTATTTATCATTTCATCCGGCACTTGATAACCTTTCGCTTTGGCTAAAACAAGCGCATGAACGACGTGCGCCGTGACGAACGGAAAGTTGTATCTTTCACCATCGCGTTTCCACAAACCGAAACTTCCGTCGTCGCGCTGGCGCGATTTCAAAATTTCGACGTCACGCGCAAAACGAGCTTTTAGTTCCGCGTCGGTCGGCATTTCTTTTGCTTTGAATGCACGCAGAACGTCCTGCAAAGCGGCGACGGAAATCATTCTCGACGCGACTTGTTCGGAGCATTCAAACGGGTAAGTTTGCAGATAAATAAAAGCGTCGGTCAATTCCTGCAACTGCGTCGAAGAAGTCGTAACTTCCAAGCCGCCGAATTGCGGAAAGACATCTTTCGGCGCTTCGACGGGTTGCACAATCGCGCCGTTTTCATCCGTCGTTCCGTAAGTTGCAAACGCTTCGGTCGTCGCCGGAGTCCAAACTGGCAATTCGATTTCCGCCGCGTCCGCAAATTTTCCGCTTGTTACGGCAAACTGGAAACGCGCCGTTCCCGCTTTCATTGCCGAGACGGGAAAACGAATTTCCGCGCGGTCGTTTGCGGGAATTGTAACTTTGCGCCCGCCGCCGTTTGTCAATTCGGCGTTCGTCGCGCGAACCGCAACGTCAACCGTCATTTCTTTATCGGTTTGATTTTGGACGACAACGGGCAATTCGATTTTGTCGCCGAAATTCATAAAGCGCGGCGCGGACGGGCGCACCATCAACGGCTGTTTCGCCGTCAGATTCGATTCTCCTTTGCCGAAACGCTTGCCGCCGCTGTCAACGGCAATTGCCATCACGCGATAAC
>JALYZF010000009.1 GCA_030948995.1 Acidobacteriota bacterium | reverse complement strand
GCACGCAAAGAAGACCGCTCGTTTTTGGAAGAAGCGCAGGATGGAATGAAGGATTGGTGGGAATTGATGGGAAAACGTGCGATGCGCGACGAAGTGCCGATTAAACCGCAGCGCGTCGCCTGGGAATAGACAAAATTAGCAGCGGACGACGCGATTATTTCCGGCGATTCCGGCACGAACACGACCTGGATTGCCAGACAATTTCTTATCAAAAAAGACCAAAAATTTTCATGTTCCGGCACATTGGCGACGATGGCTCCTGGCTTGCCGTATTCGATTGCGGCGGCGGTTGCTTTTCCCGAGCGGCAAAGTATCGCTTTTGTCGGCGACGGCGGATTTACGATGCTGATGGGCGAATTTGCGACCGCCGTCAAATATAACCTGCCGATTCTCGTCGTCATTATCAAAAACAATGTTCTCGGACAAATCAAATGGGAGCAAATCGTCTTTTTAGGCAATCCCGAATACGGCGTGGAATTGCAGGATATTGATTTCGCCAAATACGCCGATGCCTGCGGCGGACTCGGTTTCACGGTGCGCGAGCCGGACGAAATCGCGCCGACTCTCGAAAGGGCGATGGCTTCGGGCAAACCGTGCGTCGTCGAAGTCTATGTTGACCCGAACGAACCGCCGATGCCTTCGAGTGTAACGCTCAAACAAGCCGCCCACTTTGCCGAAGCACTCATTAAAGGTCAGCCGAACGGCGGCAAAATCGCACTGACTTTATTCAAGGATAAATTGAACGAGTTAATTTAAAATCGGACAAACGGGAATAACAAAGTCGTTTTTACCATTACATTTATGAAACGTAAAAACTAAGTTATTTCGGAAAAAGCCTTTGACAGGTTGTTTTGGAAACATTTTGTCAAATGAAAATTTGCCGGCGGCTTTAGTTTTTCGCTTCCGATAAAAACTAAACATTAAACAAGAGGGAGAAATAAAAATGACTGAAGAAACGGTGGTCAGGACAAATACGGGAGTTAATTGGTCAAAAGCGATTTTGGCGGGACTAATCGGCGGGTTGGTTTTTATGGTGCTGGAAATGATTTTAGTTCCGCTCATCGGCGGCGGAAGCCCTTGGGGACCGGTGCGTCTGATTGCCGCTATCGGACTGGGAAAAGACGTTTTGCCGCCGCCCGCCGATTTTGCCGTCGTTCCGTTTGTGGTGGCGATGATTATACACTTCATCCTTTCGATGATTTTCGGTGTAATTCTCGCATTAATTATTAACCGGATGAGTTTGGGAGTTGCCATTTTGATCGGCGCAGTTTTCGGACTCGCGCTGTATTTTATTAATTTTTACGGTCTTACCGCCGTTTTCCCGTGGTTTGCGACGGCGCGAAACGGAATTACTATTTTTACGCATATCGCCTTCGGAGCGGTGGCGGCGTGGGTTTATAAGTCGTTTGTCAGAACTTAGAAATTTTCGCCAACGCGAAATAAACGAACAAGGGGAAAAAATGGACGCGGAAAAATCAACAATTACAAAAGCCGAAGCGCGTCTAGTTCGCGTGCCGGTTGATCCGCCGCGCGGCGATGCGATTCAGAAATTTGACGCGCTCGAAATCCTACTCGTGACGATTACGGACAAAGCGGGAAACACCGGAACGGGTTTCGGCTACACCATCGGCACGGGCGGCACGGCGATTCTCGAATTGATAAATAAAGAATTACTGCCGAAACTCGATGGCGAAGATTCGCGCCGGATTTCAAACGTCGGCAACAAACTTTTCAACAGCATTCACGCTCTAACGCCCGGCTGCGTTTCGTCAACCGCGCTCGCCGCGATTGATGTTGCGTTGTGGGATTTAGCGGGAAAACGCTACAAAACACCGCTTTATATTCTGCTCGGCGGCGCGAAATCCAAAGTTCCGATTTACAACACGAACGTCGGCTGGCTCAATCGTCCGCTCGATGAAATGCTCGAACTTTGTAAAGAAGCGGTCAAGAAAGACGGTTTTCGCGCGCTCAAATTAAAGGTCGGCAAAGACGACAAATACGAAGACGAAGAGCGCGTCGGCAAAGTGCGCGAAACCGTCGGCAAACGAATAAAGTTGATGATTGACGCGAATCAATCGTGGACGATTGACGAAGCTGTGCCGCGTCTGAAGTTGCTGGAAAAATTCGATTTGGTCTGGATTGAAGAACCTTTAATTGCAACGGACATTCAAGGTTTCAAAAAACTCGGTTTTCATACATCAATTGCCCGCGCAGGCGGCGAAAGTCTTTATTCAATCGAATATTTTTATCAATACTTACGCGAAGGCGCGTTAGATATTTTGCAGCCGGACGTGGCGCGAATCGGCGGCATTACGAACGCGATGAAGGTTTGTCATCTGGCAAAAGCGGCTGATTTGCGCGTCGCGCCGCACGTCTCCCCGGAGCTTTCGGTAACAATCGCGGCGGCGGTTTCCAACAGTATGTTTATCGAATACATACCGCAAATGTCGCCGGTTTTGAAGAAAACCGTGGAAATTAAAGACGGCTGCGCGATTCCGTTTGACGCGCCCGGACACGGCATCGAATTTGACGAAAACGCGCTCGATAAATTTGAAGTTAAATAATTTTAGGGGCGATGGCTTGTCCTCGCACACAGCCTAAAAGCAGAAAAATTTCGCTTCATTTTGCCGTCGAAAATGCCGAAAAAGGATTTTTAATGATAAAAAATAAAAAACCGTTGATAACTCTAGTTTTAGTTGCCGGATGCGCGATGCTGCACGCACAGAACAACAGTCAAAAAGAAATAAATCAAACTCAACGGCAAAAAACGAAAGCCGAAAAACGCGCTCAAGACAAACTCCAGCGTGAAGCCAAAATAAGACTAGAAAATGCCCGTGAAACGACTCTCAAACGAGTTCCGCGAACAATCGAAAGCAGCGAATTGGAGCGCGAAAATAAACAGCGCGTTTCGGGCTGACTACAGCCGCGCCGCGCACCGGAGTTTTATTGGAATAACGGCGGGAATCGCCAATTTATACAAGAAGAAAGAGTAACGAAATGAATTTCCAATTAAAAAGATTTTTCACGCGACTGTATGAAAAATCAATGGACGAAGAAATAACGAGCCGCGCCGCGCAGGTAGCGTTTTATTTCGTCTTCGCGCTGTTTCCGCTGCTGCTTTTCGTGATTAGTCTGTTCGGTCTGATTTTAAGATCGAGCAATAATTTGCAGCAACGTTTGTTCGGTTATCTCGGACAGGTGATGCCCGCTTCGGCGTTTGATTTGGTGACAAAAACAATTACGGATGTCGTCAGCAACAGTTCGGGCGGAACTTTGACCTTTGGATTCGTCATCGCGCTGTGGTCGGCTTCCGCCGGAATGGACAGCATTATCGTCGCGCTTAACGACGTTTATAAATTCACTGAAACGCGCCCGTGGTGGAAGCGAAAATTGACTTCCGTGCTGCTGACGCTCGCCGTCGCGCTGCTGATTTTTTTCGCGCTTGCGATTGTAATTTACGGTTCAGGTTTGCTGAATTTATTGCTGTCGTCAATCGGCTTGCCGATTTTATCCTCGCTCGTTTCAAACATTATTTCGTTTGCTTTCGTGGCAATCGCGCTGCTTTTGATTTTGTCGCTGATTTATACTTTCGCTCCGAATCATCCGCAAACCAAGTGGAATTGGATCAACGCGGGTTCGATTGCCGCGCTTGTTTTGTGGATTTTGTTTTCCATCGGTTTTCGCGTTTACCTGC
>JALYZF010000320.1 GCA_030948995.1 Acidobacteriota bacterium | reverse complement strand
ACACCGCTTACGACAAAATATTTCCGGGTTATTCG
Source organism: Acidobacteriota bacterium (assembly GCA_030948995.1). Classification (GTDB taxonomy): domain Bacteria; phylum Acidobacteriota; class Blastocatellia; order Pyrinomonadales; family Pyrinomonadaceae. Next base: position 28,073 of record JALYZF010000320.1, on the reverse strand, counting down.
GTTAATACGAAAAATTTTCGCGGATTTATGAGTTAGAAATTTTATAGAATTGAATTGATTGAAAGCCGTTTTGCAAAAGACGGCTTTTTATTTTAGATTTCCGCTTTATTTGATTACGGCAGTGGAAGATAAGATTTTTTCGCGTCCGACCCGAAAGCGTGAATTGCTTTTGAATGTCGCCGCAATAAACCTTCTATAGTTTGAACGGTGCAGTTTCCGACGCGCAATCGAACAACTTTCGGCGGATGTCCATACAACAAACTGCGCTGCTGAAAATCTATGTCTTTTGTAACGATTACGAAATCGTTCGACTTCGCATATTCCCAAATATCAATGTCTTCCGATTCCTTTAATCCGGCTTCGCGGACGTGCCGACAGTCAGGATAAATATCGGCTAATTTCTGCGGCAAACGCCACGATAAATTTTGGTCAAACAGTAATTTCATACTGCGGCAAAACGGCAAGCCTGCGCTCGCGGTCAGCCGCAAACGCCAGACAAGCCCGAATATCTTCGCGCGTCAAATCGGGAAAATCGTCCAAAATCTCGGTTTCAGACATTCCGCCAGCCAAATATTCAAGCACGTCCTGAACGGTCATCCGCAAGCCGCGAATGCACGGTTGCCCGCTTCGTTTGCCCGGTTCGATTGTAATAATGTCTCGATAATCCATAACTAGAATGATAACAGCAAACCGAAGACTATAAAACTAAAAATCAAAACCGTCGTAACGGCTGAGATGACGTGGGGCGAAACCAGCCACACGCAACACCGAGTTCACAAGACCCGTTGATAAGAAAGTAGCTGTTTCGCCCTCACGTCCATTGATTTGTTGTGTTGCGCCTTGCATTGAAGCTGCTTCATTTCTTTCCTTTTTCATCTAAGTCTGCTTTCAAGGTGTAATAATCTTTGGTTTTCTTTCCTGAAAGCTCAACGCGACCTTCGATGTTTTCCGAGCTATACTCGAAATAAAAACTGTTTGTTTCAGGATTGCCACTCTCGACTACTTTTGCTCCGCTATTAAGAATGTCATTCTCAATATCTTGTTTCAAAGCGGAAATAAGTCCTGCTTCGTCAAATTCTTCAGCACTGTCGGTTTTCACTTGGCAGGAAAAGTTTTCTGTTTTGTGAGAATGAAATTCTCTTGAGCCAGAGCCACCACCTGCGCCCATCCCTGCGCTTCCGCCGCCGCTAGAGCAATCTAGACCAGCAAGGAGAGCCTTGTTCTTTTCGACCAACTCTCGCAATGAAAACTTTGAGAAGAATGAATTTTGTTGAGAAAACATATAAGTTGTGTAAGTAAAACCAGTGAGCAACATTACAGTCAACGCCACAATTAAAAAATTACGTTTCATCTTTTCATCCTCTAATATAGAGAAGCAACACAACTTTGTATTATACCGAATTGTTTTTGTGTTATGCAGAATTATTTATACTCTTTCTCTAACTTGAAAGCCAATAAATATAGTATTTACGGTAAATAATCGGGCAAGAAAAACAATTCGGTTAAATTAATTTAACCGAATTGTTTTTCTTTCATAATAAATGTCAGTTATTTTCAAAGAGTAATTATAAAACCGTTCGACCGCGAATCGGTTTTCCGGTTTCGGGGCGTCTGCCGATGATTAAAAAGCGTTGGAGCAGAGTTAATTTTTCGTTTAATCGTTTCGGGATTTCGGCGTATTTTATGACTACCTTTTCGTTTTCGCTGTAGATTTTGAAGTAGTTAAGGCGGAAAGTCGGATAATAAACGCCCGGCAGCAAGCCGAAGCGGACGGAGACGCGGCGCAGGATTTTTAGCCACGTTCCGGTGTTTATTATGGCGCGACCGTTTTCTTCGATTAAAAATGCGTCGTGCGTGTGTCCGAAAATGTAGGCGCAAACATCTTCATTTTCGGCGAAAACGGCGCGGGCGCGTTCGATGTAGATGTTGGTCGCTTCGTCGGTCGGCGCGGTTTTGAAAAGCGGGAAAAGCTGCATCCGAAACAGCGTGCGGCGAATGTCGCGGTAAATAAAATAAAGCGGAACGGAGACGACGAGGACGAAAAACCAGACGAGCATACTTGCCGTGATAATCCAACTGACGACGTTGCCGAAAATGCCGAGCCAGCGAATCAAACCATTATCGAGCAGAATGTTTTCGTCGAATACGCCGACAAATTTCAAGCCTTGCGCGAGAAGCGCGATTGCCGTAACAGTCAACAAAAGCAAAAACGGCATCAGCAGCCAGCGCAGGAAGATGTTCATTTCGTTGTAGAAATAATTTGAAATCAGCCAATCGGGAATCGAGCGCACGTCAACCGAGCGAATGTCTTTGAGCCAATCGCTCGCGCCGAAAACCGAGTATTTGCTCGCACCCGACACAAGGCTTTTCGTTATGAAATAGCCGAGCGGCTGAGCGTTGATGTTGCCGTATTCGGGCGCGCTGTTATACGGGTCAACTTGCTGTCCGTGTTCAATCCAGATTTTTCGATTGCCGATTTCGCGCGTTAAATAAAGCGATGTGTCGAGCGCAATATTGTAATTTTTTAATTTGCCGACAAATTCTGGGTAGCAAGCCAAATCGTAATCGTGATTGCCGACCATCATCGTTATCTGTATGCGCTCGCCGGTTAGTTTTAATTGTTCAAAAATCTCGGTATGAAATTTTATAATCTCGTCCATCTGCGCTGTGCCTTCGATTGTCGTCAATTCCCAAAATCCGAAAGTGTCGCCCGCGATTATCAGTTCGGTTTCTTTGTCTTTCTCGGCTAACTTTTGCAAAAATCGAACAAATTCGCGCGTAAAATCGCAGTGCATCAAGGATGCGTCGCCGCCCATATGCAAATCGCTGACAAAATAAAACTCTTTCGGCATAAATTTTTCGAGATATAAAACTTAAACTTTTGCGCGCGCGGTAGTCAACGAGCAAAACATTAAACTTTCAAACAAAAAACCGACAAAATTAAATATAAATTTGCTATTCTTTTTTCGTGTTTCAAAAGCGCAGTTACAAATTGGAAAGAATGGACACGGGCGATTATACGCCTGCGGAATACGAACGCTGTTTGTCGGAGCTAGCGCGCATTAATCGTTTTCTGGGCGACGCGAACGCTTTGAAAAAAACGCTTCTGCGGGAAATCGAAAAAGCTGATTCGCGAAAATTTTCCGTTCTCGATGTTGGCGCGGGTTCGGGCGAAATGCTGCGAATGATTGCGGAATTTGCGCGCAAACAAAAGCGTGAAACGAAACTTTGCGGCGTCGAATTAAACGCTCGTTCGGCGGCGGCGATTTTAGAAAACTCCAAAAATTTTGCAGAAATTTCCGCCGCGCGCGGCAACGCATTTCAATTACCATTTGCCGACGACGCTTTCGATTACGCGATTTGCACGCTTTTTACGCATCATTTTACAGACGAAAACGTAGTTAAAATTTTAACGGAAATGGCGCGCGTTGCAAGCCGTAAAATCTTTGTCGTAGATTTGCACCGGCATCGCGCGGCGTATTCGCTTTATAAATTATTTTGCACGGCGTTTCGCATCAGCGATTTTGTCCGCGAAGACGGTTTGCTTTCAATTTTGCGCGCGTTCAAAACGGATGAATTGAAAGAATTTGCACATAAGGCGAATCTAACGGAAATTAGAGTCGAGAGGCATTTTCCGTTTCGCCTTGTTTTACAGGCAAATGCAAATCGTTCAAAATAAAATTCAAAATGTCCAACTCGATTTTAATTGTTGACGACGAGCGCGGAATCCGCGAAACTCTGCGCGCCGTTTTAGAAGACGAGGGCTTTGAAGTCGAAGCCGTCGCATCCGGCGAAGCGTGTTTGAAATTGGTTGAAACCGGAAATTTTGCGTGTATTTTGCTCGACGTTTGGCTTCCCGCCATTGACGGTTTGGAGACGCTGAAACGATTGCGCGAAAACGAAAACGATTCGGCTGTCGTGATGATTTCCGGTCACGGCAATATTGAAACCGCTGTCAATGCGACGAAATTGGGCGCGTTTGATTTTATCGAAAAACCGCTTTCGATTGAGAAAACCGTTCTGACGGTGAGAAACTCAATCAAACAGCGCGAGCTTGAAAGAGTCAATCAAAATTTAGCCGCGCAGGTAAATCAGGAATATGAGATGGTCGGCGAATCAGTGGCGATGCGCGCTCTGCGGAAACAAATTGCGATTGTTGCGCCGACCGACGGCAGAATTTTGATTTCCGGCGAATCCGGAACAGGAAAAGAACTCGTCGCGCGCGCCATTCACGCCCAATCTAAACGACGAAACGCGCCGTTTGTCGAGATAAATTCCGCCGCAATTCCAGAAGATTTAGTCGAATCGGAACTTTTCGGACACGCGAAAGGAGCATTTTCCGGCGCGCTTCAATCGAAAAAAGGAAAGTTTGAAATCGCCGACGGCGCGACGCTTTTTTTGGATGAAATCGGCGATATGTCGCCGCGCGTGCAGGCAAAAATACTGCGTGTTTTGGAAGAGCAGCGCTTTGAGCCGGTCGGCAGTAATACATCGGTAAGAGTTGACGTGCGCGTTATATCGGCGACTAATAAAAGTCTCGACTCTCTGATTGAAGAAGGAAATTTCCGCGCCGATTTGTTTTATCGTCTGAACGTTATTCCGTTTCAAATTCCGCCGCTTCGTGAACGCCTCGAAGACGTGCCGCTTCTGGTCGAGCATTTCAACCGCAAATTCTCGGCAGATTACGGCAAAAAAACGAAAATATTTTCCGAAAATGCGATTGGCGCTTTGCAAAATTATTCGTGGCTCGGCAATGTGCGCGAATTGCGAAACACGGTCGAACGACTTGTAATTATGCACGAACGGCAAAAAGTTTCGGCGGATGATTTGCCGGAATTAAACGGGAAAAAGGAACTGCCCGCTTTGTCTTTTCGCTTTCCCTCGTTTAAAGCGGCTAACGACGCTTACCAGCGCGAATTTATCCTGCACAAACTCGAAGAAGCCGACGGCAATGTCTCGCGTGCGGCGGACGCGATGGGCGTTGACCGCAGCCATCTTTACCGGCGAATGAAAAATCTGGGCATTATTGTTGAAAAAGGAAAGACAGAAATGTAACGCTTAAGATGACGTGGGGCGAAACCGCCAACACACAAGTTTAAGTTTAACGGATAACGCGATAAGAAAGTCGCTGTTTCGCCCCACGTCCATTGATTTGTTGGGCGGCGCGTTGATTATAACAAACTCCATTTTTATTCATTTGGATTATATGGCGGCGCGTCCGGGTCGTAAGGCTTACTTGGGTCAACTCGCTTTCCGTCCACAATCCATGCTCCGGGTTTGATGTCGCCGATGTGTTTTAATTTCCAGCCGTCCGCCGTGTTCACCCAAGTTTCGGTTTGGATTGCACTCGTTTCGACACGACGCAATTTGCCTTTCATCGTTTGCATTCTTGACCATTGCTGCTGAACGACGGCAACAGCTTCATCGCCGTTGACCGTCAATGTTTCAATCGTGTTTGAAATGCTGATAATTGACTGAACTTGCTCAAAGCCGCGCATCGAGTAATTCAAAGACGTTTCTAAATCCCAAGTTTCCCCGTTCGGCATTTTTACGCTGAAATCGGATGTTCGCAAGGAACGAAGCGCATCAATATCTTTGTTCTTTTGCGCTTCGGCAATTTTCGCGTATTGCACTTCTAACGCCCGGCGGACGGGTTTTGATTTGTCGCGCACAACGATTCTATCGCCTTTGACTTTAATCTTGTATTGTTTATCCTGCGTAATTTGAAGCTGGCTGTCTTGAGCAAAAGCGGTTGAACTCGCCAATGTCAGAACCAATGTGATAAGCAACAACGGTTTTCTCATGTTCTTTTCCTCCAAGTTTAATTTACCTAATCATAAAACACCGCACGCGACTCTTTTATGACAGATTTATAAATGACCGACATTCATTTTGCTTTGGGCTTCAACTCCCACAGCACATTAACAATCACCCAACGCCCGTCAAACTTAGCCATCTGCATATAATCCACCCAATCTGACGCGACGACTTTCACGCTCGCGGCGTTCTCGAAAACATCAAGAATGGTAACATCCTTTTGCTGTTTGTCTTTCGGGACGCTTTTCCCGCCGCCTGCCCGCGTGTATTGCACCAACGTCATCGCGCTCATCTGATTAAGCCTGCTTTTCCCGTTACGATTTGTTTCAACCATTCTTTTGGCTAGTTCAGGATGAAGGCTTCTCTCCATACGCTCGGCGTTTCCTTCATACCAACCTTCGATATAGTCTAACGCCGTCTGTTTAATGGCGGCGGAATCGGCAGCAGACACAGTTATTTGTGCGTGTGATGTAGAAACAAATATCATAATCAGCGCAAACATTAAAATTATTTGTATTTTCATTTTCGAGTCCTTCGAGTTTTTAACTTTACCAAAAGAAAGCAGCACAACGGCTGAGATGACGTGGGGCGAAACCGCCACCACGCAAGCTAAAAGTAACGGACAACGCCCAAACAAAGTCGCTGTTTCGCCCTCACGTCCATTGATTTGTTAGATTTACTCCCGCCATTCAAGTCGCTTTATTATCTTTTTTTTTCTCTACATACAACAACTCTGTGGTTCGTTCTGTTACACTCGGTATCGGTTCAAGATACGAGTCGTTGAGAAGTTTTGCGGGCGTTTCATATTCCCGCATCTCTTCCGGCGGCTGTAACCGATTCTTGACAGCCGTCTCTTTCAGAAAGTTGGCATAATTGAAAAAGAATACTGCTGAAAGTCCGCAAATGATAATCGTTAAAAGTGCAAGTCCGCCAAGGATTTTACCTTGCGCCAGCATCATATTGAAAATTATCATATAAGACATAGCTCCTACACCGACAATCCCGACACCAATCAAAGCAATAAAGCCAAAGCGTTCAAGTTTCTCTTTTCGCCTCTCAAGGCTTTGGTCAATCTTTGCTGGAATCTGTTCGACAAGCGACTGCGCGGTTTTCTCCAGACTCAAGCCGCAAGAACGACAAAACTTTTGTTGCGTAGAATTTTTGCTTCCGCAATTAGGACAGAACATATTTACCTCCGAGTGCAGAAATTGTTAAATAACTTACGCTTCGAGTTAAGCTAAAGTTATGATTATCGGTTTTCACTTCTCAAAATTACGCACTGTCAAAAGTAAATCTAACGCTTGAGATGACGTGGGGCGAAACCGCCACCGCGCAACTCCGAGTTCACAAGACTTGTTGATAAGAAAGTCGCTGTTTCGCCCTCACGTCCATTGATTTGTTAGACCGCCAGAAGTCAACTTTAGATTTAACGAAAGACCGTGATAAGAAAGTCGCTGTTTCGCCCTCACGTCCATTGATTTGTTCGGTGCGGCGTTGTTTCCACACAACCTAAAGCAAAATTGTGAAACCTTCTTGCTCGAAATGATGATCGTGCGTCAAAATTTCTTGAATCTCGCGCTCGCGCATCACCAACATCGAAATACAATCAGTCAAACTGTAGCCTTTGTCAAGACGATTTTCGTAAAGTTCCAAACCTTGCAAAAATGCGTCGTGCGTGTGGAAAACAACTTCTACAAGAAAACCATCCAACGCTAATTTCACGAATTTGGCAACAGCTTCGCGCATCTCGGGCGGAAACTCCGCCAGATAATTTAGCAGTTCGATTAAAACCGTTTCGGTTGTAACAAGATGCCTGCCTTTGATTTTCGAGTCAATGCTCAACGCCGCTTTGTGCCATTGGTCTTTCCGGTTCAAACGCGCCACCAAATAAAGCGTGTCAACAAAAAGGTCATCGTTCATTTTTTCGGTGCGCCGTAAAGATAATGGTCTAAGTTAAGCGAAGCGTCTTCGGGCAATTTGTCCATCACTTCGGACGGCACATCTTTGAAACACTCGTCAATCAACTCGCCGAGCGTCTGTGGCTTGGTTTCTTTTTTCCGTAAGCGGTTCATAAAGTTCAAGACTTGACGCATTTCATCTTCGGACAAAATCTGCGCTTGTTCCTGAATAGCTTGTTGTAAATTAACAGACATAAACTCAATCTCCTGCTGATTTCCATTTTACAACGAACCGCCCAAATTTGCATTTCAAAGAGCAAAAAGTATAGGGCAACAAGAAAGCACCGAACGCCGGAATTCACCGGCGCGAGCATAAAGCATTCAAGTAAACCGAGCAAAGATTGATGAAAGCCTCGCAGTCGAGCGTCCGTGTGCAATGACTTGTTCGGCTGCGGGCTTATAACACAGGCGTTCTTGTATGACCTGCATGATTGATCCATTCGATCACCTGAGAATAAGCATCTTCGAGCATTTCTTCTAAGCCAGACACCTGTGATTCAAATGATTTGGTTTGCTTCTTGTAATTCCAAACCGAAACGCCAACCCTCCCTTTTCCGTCTGGCTTGGAAATGAAGATTTGGTATCTATCACCTACATCATCTACAACATCAATAGAACGAACTTCGTCATCGCGGCACATGGTGAAAACATGCAAGCCATAACGTTTGAGCCAAGGCGTTAGAACTTTATCAACGGCAACGTAGTCCATTGTTTTATTTCGCAGATGTTCAAGAAGCAGCCGAACGGCTGAGATGACGTGGGGCGAAACGCCACGCGCAACTTTGGGTTTAACAGATAAGCCGAATAACAAAGTCGCTGTTTCGCCCTCACGTCCATTGAATTGTTAGGTGCGTCATAATTTTTCAAGAACTGTTTTCATTTTTCCAAGTCTCTCGATTCTTTCATCGGCGAAATTTTCCCACCTTTGAAGCATTGACGGAAGCGATTGTCTTTCGATTGCCAACAATGCTCGCCGTTTTGGTTCTGCGTCAACTTTGCTTTCCAATATAAATTGACCAAAAGCCAAACCAATTATTACTTCATCTCGTTGCGTCAGGCTAAATTCGTCTTTCTCCCAAAGTCGCTGCACTTCAGTATCATCCGTTATGTCCCAAAAATCATTTTCAACTTGCCAATCAGCAAGAAGTTTATCAAGAAATTTGATTGAATTTTCTGTCGGATGTTCTTCGCGCCACTCTCGAAAGTCCAGAAAAGTATCTGCTCCTGTGTCATTTCCAAGCGGTGAATTGTCGTCAGCTTGACTCCAATAAAAATCATCGGTCAAAAGTTCAGCAACCTTTGGATGACAGTTGTCAGGAGTTATTCCCCAAAGTTCTTTATCGTCAGAATCACTCATACGTTTGTTTTTACCACGAAGCACCTAACGGTTGAGATGACGTGGGGCGAAACCGAATACACGCAACTTTGAGTTCACCAAAGAACGTGATAAGAAAGTCACTGTTTCGCCCTCACGTCCATTGATTTGTTAGATTGCGTTTTTATTTTCATTCGACTCTCTAAAATCCAACACTTACATTTGGATTTCAAAAATGAAAACTGGTCGTTCGGCGCAAGCAAAACGAACAAAGAAAAAAACGATGCATAAAATCTAAACATTTGACGCGCTCAAGTTCTTAATTTTGTTTCGACGGGCGACGACAATGCGCCACACCGGAAACGCTAAAGCAACAAAGGTTAGAAAAAGCAGAAACAGTTTTTCCGGTTCTTCAAACTCAAAAATCTCTCCGGCTTTGAACTCGCCGGAAATAAAAAGACCGTGAACAAGACCCAATGCCAAAACCAAATAAGTCCCGTAATGCAAAACGCGCCACACGCGCCGATTCATATATTTGATGTAAATAGACGAAACGGTAACAATCAGCAGCGCGTAAGCCGCCATTGTTCCAATCGCAATCAGCAAAGTTTGTTTCGGCGCGGTGAACGGCACGAAAATGTGAAACCACCGCATTGCGGTTGTCTGTTGAGCGAAAATCATCGGAATCGGATGCAGAAGAAACAAAGACGCGCCGATTATCGAAAGCAAACGATGATATTTGAAAGTTTTGCCTCGAAGCCATTTGGCTTTGATTCTCTGCGCCGTGCGCGAAGCCAACAAAATGCCGCCGACGCTGCTTAAAACCAAAAGACTCAAACCCAAAAGCCCGATTATCCGCGCCAGCCAAAGTAAAATGTCATCATTAAACATCAAATTAAACCTCAAAGATATTCTATCTGATTAAGCGGCTGTTGCGAAAATTGGCTTGAGAACAAGAAGCAATCTAACTACTTATTAACACCGACACCGTTGATAATACTTTCAAATTTGTTGATTATCAACAGTATTCGTCTTTTCTACACTTGATAATACCTTTATATCAAGTGTGGTTCGTGTTTTTTTGTCGTTGATAATAAATTAAATTTTGATTATTATCAAGGTAAATTTAATTTAGAAACTGAACTTTTATTTTTATGGAAAAGCCAAAACTGCTTGACCAAGTTCGGAACTTGATGCGCGTGCGGCATATGAGCCACAAAACCGAACGGGCGTATGTCGGGTATATTCGTGAATATATTTTGTTTCACGGCAAAAGGCATCCGAAGGATTTGGGAGCTGACGAGATTCGGGAATATCTGACGCATCTGGCGGTTGAGAAAAACGTGGCGGCTTCGACGCAGAACGTCGCTTTCAACGCTTTGATTTTTCTTTACAAGCAGGTTTTGCAAATCGAGCTGCCGCCGATTCAAGGCGTTCTGCGGGCGAAAAAACCGGAACGCCTGCCTGTCTTTTTTTCGCCGGACGAAGCGCGGAAAATTATCGCCGAACTTAAAGGAACGACTCGTTTGATGGTCGCTATGCTTTACGGCAGCGGAATGCGCCTGACCGAAGTTTTGCGCCTGCGCGTCAAAGACATTGATTTCGAGTCGGGGCAAATAATCGTGCGCGACGGCAAGGGCGAAAAAGACCGCGCGACCGTTTTGCCCGTCTCGCTGGTCGAAGAATTAAAGACGCATTTGAAGCGCGTGAAATTGATTCACGAAGAAGATTTATCGAAAGGCTATGGCGCGGTCTGGCTGCCTTACGCGCTTGAAAGAAAATATAAAAACGCCGACAAAAATTTCGGCTGGCAATACGTTTTTCCTTCGGCAAAACTTTCTTCGATGCGAGAGGACGGAATCATCCGGCGACATCACGCCGCCGAAAGCACCGTTCAGGAAGCGGTGAAAAAAGCAATCAAAAAGCTCGGCATTGACAAGCACGCCAACTGTCATAGCTTTCGCCACAGTTTCGCCACGCATCTGCTCGAAAATCATTACGACATTCGCACCGTCCAGGAACTTCTCGGACACAAAGACGTGCGGACGACGCAGATTTACACGCACGTTGTTAAAAATAAATCAGTTGTCAAAAGTCCGCTCGACGCGCGTTAATGCGGCGAATCGAAATTTCAACAATTTATTTCTGCTTCGGCTTTTTTCTTGCTATACTTCTATTTGTATTTTGCAACTTCGGCTCGCTTGCAGTCGTAGAGTTTGTTCGGTAAGTTCTTTTAATACGTAAATTTTTCAGGAGCGGATAAAGAAAATGGGATTGTGGGCTAGATTAACACGGCTGTTTCGCGCCGGAACGGGAGCGGCGCTCGATAAGATTGAAAACCCGGAAATGGTTCTCCAGCAAACCATCCGCGAGATGCGCGAGCGCGTGCCGGATTTGAATAACTCGGTGGCGCAGGTGATGGCAACCGAGCGTCTGTTGATGAGAAGCAAGGAAAAATTGGCGGAAGAAGTCGTTGACCTCGATTCTAAAATCAAGGCTTCGGTCAAGATGCAGCGCGACGACATTGCCACCGCTTACATCGGTCAGCTGCAGCAAAAACAGCTCGAACTTTCAAAAACGACCGTCCAGCTTGACCAAGCCGGAGTCGCTTCCAAACAGGCGCTCAAGGCGCGCGATAATTATGTTTTAAACTTGAAAAAACGCACGTCCGAAGCAATGCAGCTTATCAGCGCGTCGAAACAGGCGAAACTCCAAGAGCAGCTCGCGCAAACGATGGAAACCTTTAACATCGGCGACGACGCTTCGACCTTTAACGAGATGCGCGAGAAAATTGACCGCCGCGTTGCCGCCGCCGAAGCTAAGCTGCAACTTGGAACTTCCAACGTTGACACGCAGATGCAGGACATCGAACGCGAAGCAATGGATATTCAATTGCAAGACAAACTGCTCGAATATAAACAGCAAATGGGACTTTTGGGAAGCGGCGCGCCCAGTTCAAGCGGAAAACAAATCTCAGCTGCGTCCGAAGTCAGTGAAGCGGAAACTCTCGACCAAGTTTTGCTAAACGAATCGAAGGAAAAATAAGCCGCGAAATATCGCGCAAAACCCGAAACGCCAAATTAGCATCTAGTAAATCAGTTATGGCAGATTTAGCAAAATACCAACAAGAGTTCAGCAAATACAATACTAAATACGTCCGAGAAGCCGTCAAAGAGCCGGTCAATTTTTGGGGTTTGGCTGGTTTTGCAGTCGCGGCAGCTTACACGCAAAGCGTTATTCCTCTGCTCATCGCACTTTTTTGCGAGCTGATTTATATGTTCGTCGTGCCTAACCTGACGGCATATCGCCAATTAGTGAACACGCGCGAGAAAAAACGTCTGCGCGATTTAAACGTCGCTAACCGCAAAAAGTTGATTAATACATTCAATCCACGCGAACGCGAAGCGGTCGAATACCTGCAACATCAAAAAAATAAGATTCAAGAAAATTATCATAAATTCACCGGCGTTCAAGAACTTCCGTCGAATTTGCGCGCTCTTGACCAGCGATGGGAAGATTTTGTAGATTTGCTCGATGTTTATAAACGCCGGAAATCGCATTTGAAAACTATTAATCGCCAGGCAGTTCACAATCAATTGTCGCAGGCTTTTCGCGCCGCCGAAACCGCCGGCGACGAGAAAACGCGCCGTGTTCAGCTAACGAATGTCGAAATCTTAAAACGCCGTCTCGCGTCTTTCGACGAATTAGAACGCAGCGTCAAACTCGTCGAAGGACAATTGCAGTCAATCGAAAATTTCTTCGGCTACTTAAACGACGAAATCGTTACGATGTCAACGCCGGAAAAATTCTCTCTGCTCGATTTTGAACAGCTTTCCGATTCGATTGCAATGACCAAACAAATGCTCGACGCGACGGCTGATTCAGTCGGCGCGCTCGATTCGTTCAACCGCGAAATGGGCAATTACGAGCTGCTTCCGCATTCTAATTCTTAATAAGTTAAATATATATTTTTCCAAGCGCCGCATCTTTTTTTCTTTCCAGAGGCATCATACAATCAAAAAATTGAGGTGCGGAGATAATGAAAAAATTTGCGGCGTTAGTTTGTTCGGCGATTATTTGCTTCGGCTTTACGTTTGATTTTGCCCAATCGCGCCGCGTTCCGCCTTCGACCGATAATAACGGAAAAGTAAATAAACGCGCACCGCAACCCGAAACTAGTCCCACGCCACAATCCGCATCAACACCGCAACCGGAAATTACAAACGAGCAGAATGCAAACGAGCAAACGGCTGAAGCCGATAGCGAAGTTCTGAAAATTGACACGGAGCTTGTTTCGATTCCTGTCAAAATTTCCGACCGCAAAGGCAGATTCGTCGCCGGTTTGACAAAGGAAAATTTTCAAGTTTTTGAAGATAATGTTCCGCAGGAAATCGCATATTTTACCAATGAAGAACAGCCTTTCACGGTCGCGCTCGTTTTGGATATGAGCTATTCCAGCACGTTTAAGATAGCGGAGATTCAAGCGGCGGCGATAAGTTTTATTGCTCAACTGCGCGAAAAAGACCGAGTGATGGTTGTCTCCTTTGACGGCGAAGTTCATCTATTAACCGAGCCGACCGGCGACCGGCAAATTTTGCAGCGCGCCATTCGCGGCACGAAAATCAGCCCGACGGGAACAAGTCTTTATGAAGCGGTGGATTTAGTAATAAACCAGCGTTTGAAAAAAATTACAGGGCGCAAAGCGATTGTGCTTTTTACCGACGGCGTCGATACGACCAGCCGTCGCGCAAACGATTTAAACAATTTAGGCGACGCGCTCGAACTCGACGCGCTCGTTTATCCGATTCGATACGACACTTTTGCGGACGTGCAGGCAATGAAAAACAAATCCGTCATCTTGCCGCCGACAACGCAGAAAAGCCCGATTCCGTCGGGAAATCCATTTCCGTTTCCGCTTCCCGTTCCCGTCAACACCGGCGGCGGAACGCCCGGAACTGCCGGAACGACAGCCGAAGATTACAAAAAAGCGGAAGAATATTTAAATGAAATGGCAAACCGGACGGGCGGCAGAGTTTATCAAGCGAGCGACGCGGGAAATCTCGCGCTAGCGTTTTCCAATATCGCGGGTGAACTGCGCGAGTATTACAGTCTCGGCTATTACCCGAAAGATAATTCAAAATCGGGCAGAATTCGCCGCATAAAAGTGCGCGTCAATCGGGACGGCGCAGTCGTTCGCGCGCGTGACAGCTACGTTATTAAGAAAGTAAAAACTAAAAACTGAAAATCCGAACCTTATTGCGAAACGATTGCGTTTTTCGTCTTCAACTTAAACTTCGGTATTGTCTTTAATGACGGCGTTTTTGGGAACAATAATTATACCTTCACGAATGTAGTAAGAGCTATTTTCACCGTCTTCATTATCAATGCCAGCCTTATTAATTAGCCGGACGTTTCTGCCGATGCGCGCGTTCTTGTCAATAATGGCGCGGGAAATAATGCTGTTTTCACCAACGCCGATATGCGGCGTCGTCCGCTCGACGTTGGTTTGAATTTCATCGAACGATTCAAAAAAATCCGCGCCCATTAAAATAGAATTTTCGATTCTCGCGCCGTAATCAATCCGGCTTCGCAATCCTATAATCGAATTGCGCGCGTAAACTCCGTTCAAAATGCAGCCTTCGCTGAGCATCGAATTATCAATATCGCAATTATGTAATTTAGACGGCGGCAAATATCGGCTGCGCGTGTAAATCGGCGCTTCCGTGTCGAAGAAATTAAACTTCGGCAAAGGCGATGCAAGGTCGAGATTGGCTTCGTAAAAAGCGCGAATCGTTCCGATGTCTTCCCAGTAATCTTTAAAGAAATGCGCCTGAACGTTTAGTTTTTCAATTGCCGCCGGAATAATCTCGCCGCCGAAATCAAAACGGCTTTTATCTTCGTCGAGCAGTTCGACCAACCGCGCGTAATTGAAAACGTAAATTCCCATCGATGCCAGAAACGGACGCTTTTCCGCCTCGCTTGCCGTCAATCCGAAACTTGTCGTGTCAACGCGCATCGATTCAAGAGCATCGTCTTTAGGCTTTTCCTTAAATTCGATAATTTTTCCGTTTTCGTCCGACTTCAAAAGTCCGAAGCCGCTCGTTTCTTCAGGCAGACAGGGGACGACCGAAACCGTAATATCGGCTTCGGTTTCAAAGTGGCGCGCGAGAAATTTGCGGTAATCCATCCGGTATAAATGGTCGCCCGACAAAATTAGCAGCGTATCGACGCGCCAATCGCGCAAGTGCGGCAGCATCTGCCTGACCGCGTCCGCCGTGCCTTGAAACCATTGCGGCGAATCCGGTCGCTGTTCCGCCGCTAAAACCTCGACGAAGCCGGTTGAAAAACTCGAAAAACGATACGTGCGCGAAATGTGCCGATTGAGTGATGCCGAATTATACTGCGTCAAAACAAAAATCTGCATAACGCCGGAGTTAATGCAGTTTGAAACCGGAACGTCAATCAGGCGGTAATTTCCGGCAAGCGGAACGGCGGGTTTTGAACGCTCCTGCGTTAAAGGAAAAAGCCGCGAGCCTGCTCCGCCGCCTAAAATTACTGCCACCACGTTGTCGTATTGAACCATAGATTTTATAGGAAGATACTTCATTTCGCCGCGCTCGGTAAAGCTAGTAAACGCCTTTTTACTCGCTTTCCAGAATAGCCGCATTCTCAGTTTAATATCAAGCGTTTTCGCCCGCTTCTTCAAATATCTTTGACATTGGTTGCGTGCCGTGATAATTTTGCTCTTCACAAGTTTTCTGCCGGCAAATCATTTGTCGGGGCAAACTTTTGATCGGTTCTTTTTCAGTCTAAAACACTTCGGGTTATTCGCCTCCAACTGGAAAGCGAAAAGGGGAAGTCGAGTGAGAATCTCGCACGGTCGCGCCACAGTAAACGCGATTTGTGATTTTGGTTTTGTAATTTTGGATTTTTAATCCGCAATTCGCAATTCGCAATTCGCAATCGCAAAGTCTGGAAACCTATCCGAAGTTTTTTAGCCAAGTAGCGTCTCGCGTCAAGACGTTTGGCTGAACGGGCGTTTTTTCTCCTTTTATTTTAAGTGTAAAAAGTCCTGTTTGTGCTTGCTTTTGATGTTTTGAGGCAAATTACAAACGGGACTTTTTATGTTGGGAAAAATCTCACAAAAACAAAAAAATTATTTTGTGCCTTTGCGCCTTTGCTGGAATTCTCTTTCGCAAAATTTGCGCGCCCGCCGGATTGTATCTATAGCTTTGCCGCTCGTTTTTGTTTTGTTTTTTACCGATTGCAAAACGGAAACGAACCCATTGCAATTGAACCCCTCTCAATGGCGCGAAATTGCGGACGATTTAGGTCGGCGCGTAAAAATTCCCGCCCGCGTCGAACGAGCCGTTTCTTTAGCGCCGAATTTGACGGAAATCGTTTTCAATATCGGCGCGGGCGAGCGGCTCGTCGGCGTAACAACTTATTGCAACTATCCGACCGCCGCGCAAAAAATTCGTAAAGTCGGCGACACGATAAATCCAAATATCGAAACTATTATCGCCTTAAAGCCGCAAATCGTTCTGGTTTCGACCGCTTCGCAAATCGAAACTTTTACTAAACAATTAGAGTCACAAGACATCGCCGTCTTTGTTACAAACCCAAATTCACTTGACGATATTTACAAAAGTATTTTCAAAATCGGCGAGATTTTCGACAAAAATGAAAAGGCGCGCCAAGTCGTCGAGAATTTACAAAAGCGCGTCGCTGAAATCGAAACCAAAACCGCGCAGACGCAACCAGCGAAAGTTTTTCTGCAAATATCGAAAGAGCCGCTTTTTACAATCGGGAAAGAATCGTTTTTGACCGAATTGATTACGCGCGCGGGCGGCATTTCAATTACGAAAGAGGTTGCCACAGCGTATCCGAAAATAAGTAAAGAAACCGCGCTTGCCTTAAATCCCGACGCGATAATTTTGTCAGATAGCGAAGACAACCGCGAACCGAACGACGCTTTTAAATCGTCTCCGGCAGTCAAAGACGGAAAAGTTTTTAAAGTAAATGCCGACATTTTATCGCGTCCTGCACCACGTATCGTTGACGCTTTAGAAGAAATGGCGAAAGATTTACACCCTGAAAATTTCAAATAGTTTTTCGCTGTGCGCTGTAAAATCCAATTTTGGAGCAGAAAATAATTCAAACGCAGATAAACGCAGATGAACACTGACGAGCGCGAATTAAATTTGAAGTCTGAAATCCAAAATCCGAAATTCAAAACCGCTCTGCGTTTCGGCGGCTTGCTGGTTTTTCTATTGTTAGCCGCGCTTTCAGTTGCGATTTTATTTGGCAGTGAAAAATTAACGTTCTTTGAATTAACCGAACAGCAAAAGACGATTTTGTTTGATATTCGACTGCCGCGTATTCTGCTCGGCGCAACCGTCGGCGCAAGTCTTGCGCTGGCTGGCGCTGGGTTGCAGTCGCTTCTGCGAAATCCACTTGCCGAACCCTACTTGCTCGGCGTTTCAAACGGCGCGGCTTTGGGAACGATGCTGGCTTTCGTATTTTTTTCGCAAATTGAATTTGCGCGTCCCGTAATGGCTTTCGCCGGGGCGGCTTTAGCGACTTTCGTCGTTTATCAAATGGCAAAAAGCCGCGCCGGAATGAACGTCGAACGCCTTGTTTTGTCAGGCGTTATCGTTACGACTTTTCTGTCGTCAATTATCGTTTTGCTGACGAGCCTTGTTGACGCAACGAAACTAAGAAGTTTTACATTCTGGCTTTTGGGCGATTTGTCGCAAGCAACAAAAAATGGATTTTATTTGAATTTCGCAGCAGTTTTAACGGGAGCGTTCGTTTTGACGCGAACGGCACGCGAGCTTAATTTAATGATGATTGGCGAGCGCGACGCAATGGACTTCGGCGTCGAAGTCGAACGCACGCGCCTGAAAGTTTTCGCAACCGCAAGTCTTTTAGTCGGAACGGCGGTCGCCGCAAGCGGTTCGGTCGGTTATGTCGGTTTAATCGTGCCGCATTTAATTCGTCTTGCAATGGGAAGCGACAATCGGCTAGTTATACCGTTTTCGGCAGTCGCAGGCGCAATTTTCGTCGTGCTTGCCGACACGGTTGCGCGCACGGCAATTGCTCCGCGCGAATTGCCGGTCGGCGCGATTACAGCTTTAATCGGCGCGCCGTTGTTTATTTATTTATTAAGAAAGAATTAGCCGCGGATTTGCGCGGATGACGCGGATAAGAAAAAGCTGATTTTATTGTTTTAATCTCCTTCTGATTTAATCCGCGTCATCCGCGCAAATCCGCGGCAAAAATTAAATGCTCGAAGTGCAAAACATCACAATCGGTTACGGCGCGGCGGAAATCGTCAAGAACGTTTCTTTTAGTTTACGCGAAAATGAGACGCTCGCAATCGTCGGCGCGAACGGTGCTGGAAAAACGACTTTGCTGAAATCTTTGAACGCGAGTTTGCCGCTGCGAACAGGCGAAATTTTTCTTGACGGCAAAAAATTGCAAGATTATTCGCGCCGCCAAATCGCGCAGAAAATCGCCGTCGTCGCGCAGGAAACGGAAACGAAATTTCCCGTGTCGGTTTCCGAGTTTGTCCTTGCCGGACGCTTCGCGCACGGCGGCACTTTCGGCTGGGAAACGGAGAACGATTTGGCAATTTCGGCGCGCGTTTTGGAAACGTGCGATTTGAAAAAATTTGCGAATCGTTTGATGAACGAGCTTTCAGGCGGCGAACGGCAAAGAGTTTTGTTTGCGCGGGCGCTTGCAACCGAAGCGAAAATTTTATTACTCGACGAACCGACGGCGAATCTCGATTTCGCGCATCAGGCGTTGATGTTTCGCTTGGTGCGCGAGCGTTGTAAATCGTGCAACGCTGCGGCGGTAATCATCACACACGATTTGAATCTGGCTTCAGAATTCGCCGATGAAATTTTGCTGCTCAAAAACGGCGAAACGGTTGCAAAAGGAAAACCGAAAGAAGTTCTAAACGCGAAAAATTTACGCGAAGTTTTCGCAGTCGAAGTCCTTTTAGACGCGCATCCGGCGAGCGGAAAACCGCGTCTGACGATGACCTATGACAAATAGGCGTTGATGTTTTTCTCACGAAAAATAATCAACTTGGCAGTTAACCAAAAAGACGGCGATGCAAGGGAAGTTCGGTGATTTACAACAAAAAATTCCGACGCTGCCCGCGCAACTGTAATTAGCGAAACGCGGCGCGATTTGCCACTGTTTTTAAGCGGAAGAAAACGGGAAGGCGCGTCTGCCAATGGCGGAATGCATAATGCGGATTGCGGATTAATCTAATCCAAAATCCAAAATCTAAAATCCAAAATCGCTACTAGTCAGGAAACCTTGTCGCCCGTCTCTGTTTATCTCGTTTTGCGATGGGCAAAATAGAGGAGGAAAGATGAGAATTTTATTTAGTTTATTTTTGATTTGTTTTTTAACGATAGGAGTTTTGGCGCAGCAGAAAGGCGCGACAATTTTGGGGCAATTAACTGACGATGGAAAAGTTCTTGCCAATACGCAAGTAAAATTAGTTCCGAATAACGCGCTTGCTCAAGGCGAAACATACGCGACGACAACCGACGGCGAAGGCAATTACAAATTTGAAAATGTAGCGGACGGCTCATATCAAATTGCTTTTACCAGCTCGACAAACAAGCAAGTATTACAGAAAGTGTATTACATTAAAAAAGGAAAAGACGTTACGGCTGAAACAATCAGCGGAAATGTGAATCAGCGTTTGTTCGGAGAAGTTTCGGTTATCGCTTCGGGAACAAAACAAACCAACGAAGAAGTTTCAAAATCTGTCGACACGATTGAAAATATAGAAATACGCGAGCGCAATGAATTTTCTTTGATTGACAGCTTGCGAACGATTCCGGGTTTTCGCATTCAGCAGCTCGGCGGTTTCGGCAGGACAGCGAATATCAAATCACGCGGTTTGAGAAATCAAGACACGGCAGTTTTGATTGACGGCATTCGTTTCCGCGACGCTTCGGCGATTACGGGCGACGCTTCGGCGTTTTTGTCTGATTTTACTTTTGCCGCCGACAATCGCGTCGAAGTTCTTCGCGGCGCGGGTTCGTCGCTTTACGGCACAAACGCCGTCGGCGGAACGATTGATTTTCAAACGCCGCGCCCGCAATCGGGTTTTCACGGCGGATTTTTGGGCGAAGGCGGCGGACTCGGTTTCAAACGGTTACGCGGCAACGTTTCGGACGGAACACGCGACGGAAAATTCGCGTTTAATTTAGGCGTCGGGCGCACGATTTTTAGCAAAGGCATTGACGGCGACGACGCCGCGCGCAACACGAATTTTCAATTGCGCGTCGAGTATAATCCGTTTTCAAAAACGAATATTTCGGCAAGATTTTATATCTCGGACGCTTCGGTTAAACTCAATTCAAGCCCCGACACATTCGGCACGTTGCCTGCGACAAATGCGACTATTATACGCGCCGTTCCGCTTTCCAGTAATTTTCTGAAACGCTTTGAAAACGGGCAAACCGTTTCAAATTTCGGCGGCGCAACGTTTATTCCCGACGCAAACGACCCCGATAATTTTCAGAAATCGCAATTCTTTGACGGGCAATTTGTTTTGACGCAAATCATAAATAATAAACTCGTTTTTCAAGGCTATTATCAAGGCTTGCGAACCCGACGCAAAAACGACAACGGAATTCTCGGAACGGGTTTTCAAAGTCCTTCGACCAGCATTTTCACGGGCTTGATAAATACGGCGAACGGACATTTCAATTACTCGCCGAACGCAAGCAATTTAATTACAGTCGGTTACGAATTCGAGCGCGAAAAATTCGGCAACGACGGTTTCGCGCCGTCGCCGACTAGCGTGTTTTCGACGCGCGCGCATCAGCAGAGCAATACGTTTTACTCGCAGGACCAGCTTGATTTTTTCAAACGCCGCTTGCAAATTTCCGGCGGTTTCCGCGCTCAGTTATTTAACTTGAAGAATCCTAAATCGAGCGGTGCAAATCCGCCCTACCAAAATATAACGCTTGAGAATCCGCCTACCGCCTACACTTTCGACGGTTCGGCTTCTTATTTTTTTGAAAAGACGGGAACAAAAATTCGCACGCACGCCGGCAACGGATACCGCGTGCCGTCTTTATTTGAAAGATTCGGCTCGTTTTATGCGACCTTTTTAACACCAAATCGTTTTGTCGGTTTGGGCGACCCGAATTTGAAACCCGAACGCTCGATTGGTTTCGACGGCGGCGTTGACCAAATTTTTATGCGAAACCGCGTCAAACTTTCCGCCGTTTATTTTTATACGCGATTAATTGACACAA
This sequence comes from Acidobacteriota bacterium, assembly GCA_030948995.1. Classification (GTDB taxonomy): domain Bacteria; phylum Acidobacteriota; class Blastocatellia; order Pyrinomonadales; family Pyrinomonadaceae. Next base: position 6,684 of record JALYZF010000320.1, on the reverse strand, counting down.
TCGGTTTCGGCAATTCGGTTGCAAATATTGGCACGACGCGCAGAGATTTCGGCGGTTACTTGAACACGAAAGGCGGCGTCTCGCGCGGTGCGGAATTCAGCGCGCAAATCAAAGCGACTGATTCAACCGACGTTTTCGCGTCTTACACATACACAAATAGCGACCAGCGCGCGCCGCAAGTTACGGGAACGCAGATTCTGCAAACTTTAGGCGTGCCGAAAAATCAATTCACATTGGTTGCGACGCAGAGAATCGGAAAACGCTTTTCGGTTAATTTCGATTTTCTTGCAACGAGCGATTACTTAGCGCCGATTTTCGACAGCAACAATTTTACTTTTCAAACTTACGTCTATCAATTTAACGGAAATCGTCGCGGCGATTTAACGGCGCGCTATGAGTTTCCTACCTTCAACGAAAAGCTGCGTTTCACCGCGTTCGGCACAGTAGAAAATATTTTCGATTACGATTATTTTGAAAACGGTTTTCGCACGACGGGTAGAATGGCACGAGGCGGTTTAGGTTTGAATTTCTAAAATACAAAAGTAGGACGTGGACAAACTCAGTTTAAGCAGATTGGCGCGGATAAATTAAAAACTTGATTAAATTCAAAAACACGATTTTGGTTCTTATATCTGCAAACATCTGCCGAATTCGCGTTTGTCCGCGTCCTATTGTTTTCTTCTTTTCCCGTTGAGCTTCGTGGTATAATCGAATCAGAATTATCGAGAGGTGCAAAAAACGATGAAAAAAAGATTGCTGTTTATCTTGTGTTTATTCTCTCTTACGACGGGCGCGGCGGTTGCTCAAACAAAAAATGTAACCAACGCCGATTTGGAAAAGTTTCGGCAAAAGCGTCTTCAGTCGGAAAAGGAATACCGCGAAAAATATTCAAAGCTCGGTTTTCCTTCGCCGGAAGAATTAGAAAAACAAAACGTCGAAAGTCGTCGCTCTTTGTCGGAGCTTTCGCAGAAAATCGAAGCGGAAAACGCGGACAACCAAGAATCGTTTCAATCGCGGGCGAGCTTTTTGCGAGCGCAAATCGCGTCGGTCGAGGCGCAAATCAACTACTTGCGCGGCGAACTGAATCGCCTGCCGCGTCAGAATCTTCTCTTATTGTCCGGTTATTCGCCGTATGCATTCGGCGGCGGTTATTACAATGCGCCGAATGCTTCTTTTACCACGCTGAATCAAACGGGCGTGCAGATAAATCGAACGCAAACTATCATTCAGACGCCTTCGCCGCGAGTCAATTATAACACCGGAAACAATGGCAATTTCCGCGCTGGTATCAGAGTCGGCGGCAATTACGATGGATACGGAAGACAGCACTATTACAACAGAAATTACGCTTCTCCGATTTATTACGGCGGTTATGTCGCGCCGTATTTTAACGGCGACCGCAGTTATGAACGCGAAGAGGTGAACGCGCAAGTGCGTTCGCTCGAACAAGCGCGCGCAGGTCTCTACGCCGAATGGCAGGTTTTAGAAGACGAAGCCAGACGCGCGGGCGTAAAGATTGACTAGATTTTAATTGAATAGATTTTAATTGAACAGATTTTTTAGATTCAGGGCAAAGTGATTTTTCATTTTGCCTTTTTTGTCGGGTAAAATTTGGTTATATTTGCAAATCGAATTAAACTGAAAATGAAAATTATAAAATTATGAAAAACGGTTGGGAAGCGATTATCGGTATGGAGATTCACGCGCAATTGGCGACTGAGACGAAGATTTTCTGCGCTTGTGCTGCAAGTTTCGGTGACGAGCCGAACGCAAATACTTGTCCGGTTTGTCTGGGACTTCCGGGCGCGTTGCCGGTTTTGAATGAAAGAGTTGTTGATTTGGGCGCGCGGGCGGCTTTGTCGCTTGGATTAAACGTCAACGAGACTTCCGTTTTCTCGCGCAAAAATTATTTTTATCCCGATTTGCCTAAAGGTTATCAGATTTCGCAATACGATAAGCCTTTTTCATCGAACGGCGAATTGACGATTATGACGGCGGAACGCGACGAGGCTGGGCGCGCCGGAGAATTTAAGCCGCTCAAGATTCGCATCGAGCGAATGCATTTGGAAGAAGACGCGGGCAAAAACGTTCACGAAGGTTTGCCGGAAGTCGATCGGTTTTCTTATGTCGATTTAAATCGCGCCGGAACGCCTTTGGGCGAGATTGTAACCGCGCCGGATTTTCGCTCGTCGTGGCAAGCGTATGATTACGTCAATCACGTTCGCCGCGTTTTGCAATGGGTCGGCGCATCGGACGCGGACATGGAAAAAGGAAATCTGCGCTGCGAAGCGAATGTGTCGGTGCGAAAAATCGGCGAAGAAAATTTTCGCAACAAAGTCGAGCTAAAAAACTTAAATTCCGTGCGTTTTATGCAAAAAGCGATTGAGTTTGAAATCGAACGCCAAATTGCGGCGCACGAAGCGGGCGAAATTGTAAATCAGGAAACCCGACTTTGGGATGAGAAAAACAACCGAACGCGCGTGATGCGCTCGAAAGAAGACGCGCACGATTATCGTTATTTTCCCGAACCGGATTTGCAGCCGCTCGTCGTCTCCACAGAATTTGTCGAGCGCGTAAAAGCGTCGATGCCGGAATTGCCGGATGCAATGCGCGATCGTTTTATGAAAGATTACAATTTAAGTTTTGCCGACGCTTCGCAGCTTGTTTCCGACATAGATTTAGCCGCGTTTTATGAGCGAGCGGCGAAGGCGTCGGGCAATCCGCGTGTTTCGTCGAATTTCGTTTTGTCGGAACTGACGCGCGAGCTTAACAACGCCGGAAAAACTGCAAAAGATTCGCCTGTTTCAGCCGAAGACTTGGCAATGCTGGTTAAAACAGTGGACACGGGAAAAATCAATAATAACCAAGCGAAAGAAGTTTTGACAGAAATGTTTAATTCGGGAAAAACTTCTGACGCCGTTATCGCGGAAAAAGGCTTTGAGCAAATTTCCGACTCGTCGGCAATCGAAAAAATCATTGACGAAATTATTGAAAACAATCAGAATCAGGTTGCAGCTTACAAAAACGGCAACGAAAAACTTTTCGGCTTTTTCGTCGGGCAGACTATGAAGGCGTCCGGCGGCAAAGCAAATCCTAAAGTCGTCAACGAGTTATTAAAAGCTAAACTTCAAAATCTATAGGAGCGGAGAAAATACAATGTCGAATCACAAAAAAATATCGCTTTCCGTTTTATTCGTCTGTCTTTTCTTTTTGAAAACGAGCGCGCAAGTTAAGCCGCTGCCAGGTCCCGAACCGATGCCCGGCAACGATACGCCGCGGCAGGGACAGCGGGAGGAAAATGTCTTCTACAAAAGAAACGAAAATTCGGGCGGCGTGCCTTTAAACGATTCTTCAAGATACGTGCCGATCCAGCCGCAGCTATCAAAAGAAGAGCGTGCAAGAGTCGCTGCCTTAGTCGCGCCGAACGCCGAAGACGCCGCAAAGTATGTCGATTTTCTGCGCGGCAAACACACCGGATTGTTTCGTCTGTTTCCCGACTACGGCTGCGAGAGCGATGAACATATCGTTCGCGTTGACGGCGACTGCGCCGACTTTGTGCTGGAAAGCTGGAATTTTACGTTTAGGCGGAAAGGCTACACGAACGCAGATTATTTGGATTTGCGCCTGAAGGACGGCAATTTTATCGGCGACGGTTTTTTGTCGCAGTCGATTTTGACGCGCCTCGGCGACGTTCCGCTCGAATCCGTTTCGGCGGCGAGCGACGGAGTAAAATTCTTGTTCGACTTCAAACCGCGAACCGCTTTTGCCGACGCGAAGAAGCAATATGCGGAAATCTCCGCCGGAATCGAAAACGGAAATTTCAAATATGCCAAAAGCGTCAAAGCCGAAGTCAATCAAACTTACGTTTTGCGCGCGGTCGCTTTCCGCGCCCCGTCGGATGCAATCTATCGTCTGTCGCGCCGCAACGCGCGCCGCGAAGATTACAAATTCGTGTATCTCAATTACGCCGACAAAAGAGCCGATATAATCGTCGCCTTCCGCGTCGTCCGGCGCGAGGAAAAAGGCAACCTAACGATTCTTTGGAAGCGCTTGGACGAACGCGGCGCGCCGAAAATCATTTTTGCAAAAGGTGAAAAATTATCGGATATAAAACCGTAAATTGTCTGGTAAATTTAAAACTTGAATCTCACATCTAGCAATGGCAAAAAACTTTTTAGTCTTTTTATTAGGCAGATAATTATATCTTGGCGTTGGAAATTCATTCGAAAGTTATTAACCGATTGTTGAGAAATAATTTTTGAAATATTTTAGCAGGAAGACAAACTATGTTGATTTCCAAATGGTTTTTAATGATTTCTTTAACTTCACTTGTTTTTTCCATAAATTTAAGGGCGCAAACTACCGAAGCGGACGCTGCAAGGCAACGGCGACAGGAGGAACTCGATAGGCAAAGACAGGAAAGAGATTTGAATGACAGAAGGCAAGCATTAGACACATTGGCAAACAGTCCGAGAGTGCCGTATATCAGGCATTCGTCCGAAACAAAGCCTTTGACTAAGGAAGAACGGGCAAAAATTAAAGCCATACTCGCGCCGGATGCGGAGGACACGAGGAAATACAAGGATTTTCTGAGGCAGAAAAATACCGGATTGTTTCGCCTGTTTCCAGATTTAGATTGTGAGGTGGAAAAGAATGTAATTCGCGCTGACGGCAATTGTGCCGATTTGATTCCGGGAAGCTGGAATTATTCGTTTCGACGAAAGAATTATTCAACACTCGATTTTTTGGACGTTCAATTCAAAGACGGAAATTTAATTAGCAAAGGTTTTATTTCACAGGGAATTTTAGTACGGCTTGGCGATGTCGCCTTGGAAAATATTTTACCCGCCGATAGCGGAGTAAAATTTCTGCTCGATTTTAAGCCGGAAGCTCGTATCAGGGAAGCGAAAAAGCAATTTCTACAAATTAGCAGAGGAATCGAAGCCGGCGGCTATAAATATACGAACAGTTTAAAAGCCGAAACAAATGTAACTTACGCTTTGCGGGTGATTGCTTACCGCAATGAACAGAAAACGTTCAGCCGTTTGACACCGGACAATGTAAATCTCGACGATTTGAAGTTTTTATCGCTTGAAGGGGACAAAAGAATCGATTTGACAGTTGTTTTTCGCATCGTCAGACAGGATGAAAACGGCAGTCTGACGATTCTCTGGAAAGAATTAAACCGGCAGGAATCGCCGAAACTCGTTTTTGCGAAAAACGAAAAACTATCCGATATTAAATAAAAATGGACTTAAAAAACAAGATTGCCGTCATTACGGGTGGAACAAAAGGCATCGGCTATGCTGTGGCGGAAAGTTTGTTAAAAGCCGAAGCAAAGGTTTTCATTTGCGCGCGCGATAAATCTGAACTAAGGCGCGCGCTTGAAAAACTTTCCACGTTCGGCAGAGTCGAAGGCGAGGTTTGCGACGTTCGCAGCCAGGAGCAGGTGCGGATGATGCTCGAAGAATGCGTCCGCGTTTTCGGCGGCGTTGACGTTTTAGTTAATAATGCAGGAATTGGAATTGTCGGCAAAACGGTCGAGGAAATGTCAGGCGACGAATTTCGGCAAACTTTAGAGACTAATTTGTTCGGTGTCTTTTACGCTTGCCATTATGCCGTTCCGCTGATGAAAACGCGCGGCGGCGGATATATTATAAATATTTCCTCGCTTGCCGGACAAAACGCGCATCCGAAAATGGCGGCTTACAATGCTTCAAAATTCGGTCTGAACGGTTTTACGGAAGCGTTGATGCAGGAAATTCGCGCAGATAATATAAAGGTCAGCACGGTTTGTCCCGGCTCGGTCAATACAAATTTCGGAGGCGACCAGCCGAGCGCGGACAAATCGTGGCAATTGCAGCCCGAAGACATCGCCCAAACCGTTTTGGATTTACTTAATATGCAGGCTCGAGCCTTGCCGAGCAAAATCGAAATTCGTCCGAGCAATCCAAAGAAAAGTTAAAAGTGAAAAACCAAACGTGAATAATAAAAAGCAACAAATAAAATAAATTTATTGCAAACTTTCCGCTTTTAGTTTTTTTACATTTTTGATAAATATTTGATTTTCTCAATCAAAATCTTCTCGTCAAACGGCTTTGTAAAATATTCTGCCGCGCCCGATTCTATGGCTTTCCGGCGATGTTTGTCGCTAGCCCGCGAAGTTATCATTACGACCGGAATTCTGCATAAATCTTTCTGACGTTTAAGCGAGGCTAAAAATTCATAGCCGTCCATTCGCGGCATTTCGACATCGGTTAAAATCACTTGCGGAAGTTCTCGCGCATTTTGCAGAATCTCCAATGCTTCAAGTCCGTCGCGCGCGACAATTGCATGCCATCCGGCATTTCTTATCAAATTCGACGTTATGTGCCGGACGCTCGGACTGTCGTCAATAATCATTACGGTTGCCGAAGTTTTCACTTCTGCCTGCAAGGAAACGGGCGCGGATTCTACTGTTTGTTTCTTCTGAAGAAGATAAATCAAATCAAGAACCGGCACGACGCTGCCGTCGCCCAAAATACTTGCCCCAAGCATTTCCGGTAAATTTGAGAGCGGCGCACCAAGCGGTTTGATAACGATTTCTTCGGTTTTTATAATTTCATCGACAATTAAAGCAAAAGAATTTTCTAGCGTTTCGAGCAGCAAAACAGGAATGCTCATTTTGTCGGAAACTGCGGAAAC
>JALYZF010000302.1 GCA_030948995.1 Acidobacteriota bacterium | reverse complement strand
ACGATGATTGGAATGTGGACTTCAAAGGCGCTGCCGATTTACGGCGCACTCGTCGCAATGGTTCAGCCTGATATTAAACGTCTCGTCGCTTATTCGTCGGTCGCGCATATGGGTTTTGTCATTCTCGGCATATTTTCATTTACCGAAATGGGAATGCAGGGCGCGCTTTACCAGATGCTTAATCACGGCGTTGCGACGGGCGCACTCTTTTTACTCGTCGGATTTATTTACGAGCGCAGGCATACGCGCGCTATTTCTGATTTCGGCGGAATCGCTAACGTGATGCCAATTTACGCGACGATTTTTGTGATCACGACGATGGCATCAATCGGTCTGCCGTTTCTGAACGGTTTCGTCGGCGAGTTTTTGACGATGATTGGAATGTGGACTTCAAAGGCGCTGCCGATTTACGGCGCGGTCAATTGGAATTACATCGCGGCAATGCTTGCCGGAACAGGCGTGATATTCGCGGCGGTTTATCTGTTGTGGATGGTTCAGCGAGTTTTCTTCGGCAAGGTTACTAATCCGAGCAACCGGCATTTGACGGATTTAAGCTGGCGCGAAATCGGTTTAATTGCACCGCTCGTTTTTCTGATGGTTTTTATGGGCGTTTACCCGTCGCCGTTTTTGAATCGCTCGCGCGATTCGGTCGTTGCGATTGAAGAGAGAATTAACAAACGCGCGGGCGGCGAAATTGAGAAAGCGGAAACAAATTTGAAGCCGCAGATTAACGCGGAAGAATACAGATAGTTTTTCGGTTTGCAGCAGATTTAATTTAATAATGAATACGATTTTATTAGCAGATTTTGTAAATCCAAACACAAGTCTTCCGGCGATTTTGCCCGAAATGATTGTTGCTATCGCCGGAACGCTTGTAATGCTTTACGACAGTTTCGTTCCAAAACAGCGTGTTGTAACGGGCGCAATTTCGCTCGGCGGCTTACTGCTCGCGGCGATTGCGCTTTATATGATGTGGGGCGAGGCGATTCCGGCAAATGCTTGGAACGGAATGATTGCAGGCGACGGTTTGCGTCTGAGTTTTTCATTCGTTTCCCTGTTTGTAACGGCGATAACAATTTTAATTTCAACCGTTTGGACAGACCGCGAAGACGTTCCGGTCGGCGAGTATCATTCGCTTTTGATGTTTGCAACGGTCGGTATGCTATTTATGGCGTCGGGTAACGATCTTGTGATTTTGTTTCTCGGTTTGGAGACGCTTTCGATTGCAACATACGTGATGGCGGGTTTGAGAAAATCCGATTTGCGGTCGAACGAATCTTCGATGAAATATTTCATTTTGGGTTCATTCGCCACCGGATTTCTTCTTTACGGAATGGGTTTGATTTACGGCGCGACCGGCACGACGAATATTTCGGAAATCGCCGTTCGCATTGCCAATCCAAATTTTCCCGCGCTTCTCCTTATCGGCGCGGCGATGCTGATTATCGGTTTCGGATTCAAAGCGGCGACAGTACCCTTTCACGTCTGGACGCCGGACGTTTATGAAGGCGCGCCGACGCCGATAACCGGATTTATGGCGGCTGGACCAAAGGCGGCGGCATTTGCTTCGTTTATGCGAATGTTTGTGCTTGGATTTCCGCTCGTTGCGGGCGCGGCGGCTTCAGAATCTCTGCACGAAACTTGGATTACCGCTTTGACCGTAATGGCGATGTTGACGATGACGGTCGGGAATGTCGCGGCGATTGTCCAAAACAACGTCAAGCGAATGCTCGCATATTCGTCAATCGCGCACGCCGGTTACGCGCTCGTCGGTTTTATCGGCGCGGGAATGGCAATGGCTGCTGATAAACGCGATGCGGCAATTGCGTCCGTCGCGTTTTATATGCTGACTTACGCCGTAACAAATTTAGGTGCATTTGCTATTGTTTCGCTGCTGGCGCAAAAAAATGACCGCCGTACCGAATTTGAAGATTACAACGGCATCGGTTTTAAGTCGCCTGTTTTAGCATTTGCGCTTTCGCTCTTTATGCTTTCGCTTTTGGGCTTGCCGCTAACTGCGGGCTTTATGGGCAAAGTTCTGGTTTTCCGTCCCGCGCTCGAAGCCGGAAGTCCTTTATTGACGCTTCTGGTCGTCGTCGCAGTTGTCAACACGGCGGTTTCCGCATATTACTATCTGCGCCTGATAGTTGTAATGTTTTTCCGCGAACGCACAACCGATTGGTTCGCGCCGAAAATCTCCGCGCCGATGACGGCTGTTTTGCTGATTACAATTTTAGGCGTTTTGTATTTCGGAATTTTCAGCGAAGGCGTTATCGAAAGATTTTCCCATTCGCCCGCGAAAGTGGTTGTTACAGCGGAAAGATAAATTCGTAAATTGTGAATCGTGAATCGTAAATAGATTTGTTTTTTCTATTTACAATTGACGATTTACTATTTACGATTTACAAAATGGATATTGCCGCCGACATCAAAATAAAATTAAGCGATGAATGGCTGCCGGAAATTTATCGCTCCCGCGTGCGAACGCAGAGAACGCGCGCTTACAATCTCGACATCGCTAAGCGCGAAAATCGCGCAATCATTCAGCACACGCTTCTCGGCGTCGAACTAAAAGTCGGAAATCAGCGTTTTTCCTGTCCCGATTTATCAACCGCCAGATATTTGCAAATCTTCGCCCGAATCGGCTGTCGCCAAATCGCCGTTCCTTACGACATTACAAAAATCTCAACCTTAGCCGACCAGCTTGAATCTGCTTGGCACAAAAGCCTGCTGCTTTTCGACGAAACCGTTAAAGAAAAAACGCCCGCCGTTCGTGGTCGTATGCGTTCGGGCTTGATAAAAGAAATGCGCGAAGAAATCGAAGAAATCGGCGCAGGCTCTTTGATGCCCGAATTCAAACAAAGCACGAAACAACGCAAATCGTAAAAGACGGTGGTAAATGGCGTGCGGTAAATGGTAAATTATAGTATGCAACAATTCTATAAAACTATTTATCTAATTGTTGGCTAGAAAATGATTATTTGCTTTGCAGTAAATTTATTTACAGATTTTTATGTTAGATGCGACAACAGCTTTAATTACAGATGATTTGGACGCGCGCGAATTGCCGTTTCCCTTTAATAATCGCCCGTTTTGCCGGTATGAACCGATTGAAAAGAAAATCGCGCACGCGAAAGTTTTAATCGTCAACGACCTTCTGCGCTACGAAGACGATTTATCCGATTTGGCGCGCGAGGAATGGAACGGCACAAAAGACGGAAAACTCCGATTCGAGCGGAAGATTTCCGGTATGGCTTGCGACAACATTGCGAAAAATATTCTGCGGCTTGTAAAAAATCCGAAAACTTTGACAGTTCATCTGTCGGAGGTCGGGGAAGCAGCGAAAAGTTTTCACCCCGACGCGATTGTTATGAGCGGAACACTTTCGGATTTTGATTATTATAATCCGGCGCACCTTGAAACATTTCGCAAGTTCATTACTACGACAAAATTCCCCGTCCTCGGCATCTGCGGCGCACATCAGCTTATCGGAATGAGCTTTGGCGCGAGACTTTCGACTCTCGACAGTCTCGAACCGGCAGAGAAGCGAGCAAATCGCGTCCTCGAATATCAGTATCGTTTTGTAAAAATTACGGACGAGACCGACCCGATTTTCGCAGGCGTGGCGGCAACTGACGATGAAAGCCGCGAAAGCCGCGTTTGGCAGGATTATACTTTGGAAGACGATATTTTGCGCGTCTGGCAGAATCACGGCTTGCAGGTTGAAGGCATTCCAGATGGCTTTTGCCAATTGGCAACCGCTTACTTGTGCAAAAATCAAATGATGGTCAAGCGTTCAGGCGGTCAGCTTATCTACACCGTTCAATTTCACCTCGAAAAATCATTTGAAGATTGGTCGAAAAATCCGACGCGATGGGAACATCCGAACGAATCGCGCGACGGTCGAATTTTGTTCGAGAATTTTCTGAAACTCGCGCTGAAACATAAATAGTAATGAAGATTTTTATTTACTTTTACGCGCATTACTGTTAAATTTTTTCTCGGCTTCTATCAAAAATTTACGGAGGGATTTTAATGCCGACAAGCAAAACAGGAAAAAGCAGCGCCAAGAAAACCGGAGGCGCGAAAAAGACGACCAGTAGCAAGCGTGAATTGATTGACCCGAACGGCGACAAACGCTATATTCGCCGCGACGCGAAAGGGAGAATAAAGGAGAGCGTCGACCAAGGAAAATCGCTTTCTCAAGATGTCAGGCAAAAAGCGAAAACCAAGGCAAAATCAGGCGAAGGCGACAAAGGCGACGAAGTAAAAAGTAAATCGTCGTCGGGCAAATCATCGAAAAAATAATCATCGTAATTTTTCTTTTTAATAGAAAAATCAAAATATGTTTTAAGGAAAAAAGCTCGATTGTTGAATCGAGCTTTTTTCCTTATCTGAGAATTTCGCGCGGTTTGTTATTAAGTCTTAAGATTTCTACAAAAACTATACTTGTTTATTTCTGCTATTCGGGTTGATTTTTTGATACGGGGCTTTCGGGTTTCTTTGTCGACACAGCCGGAACTTCGGTTTGAGCTTTGGGCGTTTCGATTGTCGCAGGCGGCGGCGTTTGCGCCGGAGTAGTTTGGATTTGCGGTTTTTGAACCGGAAAGTTGGAACTTGGCAGCGGTTGAAGCGGCGGTTGATTATTTTGAACGCTCATCGGTTTCGGCGTTTCTCTGCGTCCTTCGGAAATGCCGGCGGCAGAAGCAAGAGCGCTTGCCGACGCGCTCATAGCCTTGTCGAGCATATTGTCGGGTAATGCTCTAACCAATCCGTTTTGTCCGTAAACCGAAACTTGCCTTTCTCCTCTCGCCGAAGTGCGAACCATAACGCTCTGCAAAATCGGGTCGGAATCGAAAAACCGCATCTCGGTTTTGTTGCCGTGACCGTCATACATCGTCGTTACCTGCGAGCCGTCGCTGGCAAGCTGCGTCGTCTGCTGCGAACTGGCGCGAGACGCCGCGCCGTTTTGCCCGGAAGAGTTGTCGTCAAAGATAATCTCGCCGTTCGGTTTGGTTTTATAAATTTTGTCAATCTCGGCTTGCGCGTTCGATTCGGTTTTGTCACTTTTTGAACAAGCTATAGAAAAAAACCCGGAAATTATTACCAAAAGGCAAACTGAAACTTTCATTTTTTTAAGTAGAATAAATTGTTAGGATTAGAGAAAAAGAAACAAAAAGCGAAGAACCTTGGAAGAGGCAAGATTCTCCGCGCAAAGATAAATTATTTTTCGGCAACTCCGAGTACTAAATTGCTGACGGCTGTCATTCCGTTGGCGACGCTGTTCGAGTTGTATTGAAGCGTCGAATTACCGCCGCCTGAGATGTTGTATTTCGGAGCTAAAAATGGCTTGGTCAAATCGGTCGGGTCATAAGGAGCAACAACCGTGTTTCCCTGAAGAAGTCCGCCGCCGCCGCCGCTGCGAGTGATGCCGCCCGCGCCGGTAACGAGAATCAATCCGCTGAAATTAACGTTGCCGTTAAAAGTCAAAGTTCCGGTTACGACAAGAATTCCGCCGCCTGAACCGCTGAAAGTCGCGTTGCCATTGACGAAAGTGATTCCCGTTGCATTGTAATTATCACCGAAATTCGGCGGAGTTGCCGCGCTTGCATTCGGATACAAACGCCCTGAAGAGGAGGCGATGTTTTTTAACATTTGAACTTGTGCGTCAAGGGCTGCTGGGCTGCTTAACCAAGGAGGATTTTCGACGCCCACGTTGGCAGGCTTCGGATAAACGTTGGTTTTTGGGAGATTGGAATTTACATAATCTAAATTTGTGGCATTGTTTGTCCCGATAGCCGGTATATTTATTGTAGAAGCAATGTCGTCGCCCGAATAATTTACTTGCGCGGAATTTCCGGGATTGAAAACGAATCCGGTGCTTGCGCCGATTAAAGTCAGAGATGCGGGCGCTTCGAGACCGTCGAAATAATTTTTCTGAACAATCGCTTCGAGTTGCTTCTGCGCGCCGCGCGGTCCGTATCCGGTCGAGCGAATTAAAATTCTGCGCGGTTCGGCGGGCGTCATTGTAGCGTTAACGTTCGTCGAGCCGACAAGCAGAACGGGCGTATTTAAATTCAAGCTGTATTCTGGCGTAACAGCATTGCTCGTCGTCAGAGTGGTGGAAACTTTGCTTCCCGAAAAATTAATATTCGGCGAATCAAAATACATTTTTACGGTGTTGCTACCGTTAATTACCGTTCCGCCTATCATATAACCGCGCACGACTTTATTGATTCCGCTGTAAGGCTGCGACATTCCCAAAACTATTTGAAAGCGAATGTCAGCCGCGCCGATGGACGCGCCCGTTCCGGTAACGACAACTCTAAAATTGCCGATATTCGTAGTTCCCGAACCGGAAGAGACATTTACGGTCGTATCGGAAACCGGATTGAATGTGATGGTCGCCGTATTTAATCCAGAACCGAAGGTCATTGTTCTGACCCAAACATTGGTAGCATCGTTATAAAATCCCGAATCGAGGTGAGATGAGTTGTATGTAATCGAGGTGGTGGCATTGTCCGGGTCGGACAATGCTAAACTGTAAGCATAGCCTTGCGTCGGGTCTCCAATTTGCACGCGGTCGGGGTTATAAGTCAGTCCCCAGCGTGACAGATGCGGCACAGTGCTGGTATCAGCCGCTAAATTAGAATCGGTTAATCTGAGCGCCTTTTTGAAGTCTATTTTGTTGGCGGGATCGCTCGCCGTTGCATTAAACAAAGGATTCGGCGCGACGTTGCCGCGCAGAACGTTCAGCGCCGATTGGATGCCGCTTTCCGCCGCGTTATAGGCTTGCTGGTCGGCGGTCGCGTCCGAAACGTTCCGCGTGTTCATCGTCGTCTCCAGCAAAACTCCGGCGCTCGCCACAAGCAGAAGAAGCGAGATGAGCAAAACCGTCACCATCACCGCGCCTTTTTCATTTTCTCTGTTTTTCAATTTTTTTATTTTGACTTCTTCCATAAAAACTCCTGTCCAATCGAGCGGAAAATTATTAATATTGATTAAGCATATAATTTGAATTTCGCAGAGTTACTTGAGACGTAAAAGAGACTGTGCCGTTCGGCTGTCCTTGAACCGGGTCGAGCGTGACGGTGATATTTATTTGAATGCGCGCCGTATCGCTGGTCGGCGTTACAGTGGAAGTTCCCGTCGAATTAGCTCCTACATAATCGAAATATGTAAAGGTAACGTTACTGATGCGATTGACGATGACCGACGTTCTAGAGCCTGCCGGTAAATTCGCGTCGTAACGCACAATCGAATTAGTCGTCGCGTCGAAATAATACGTTACGTCTTCGCCCGGGCTTGTCGTGTTAGGACTAGTAGCGCTGTTATTATCTACGTTGTTGCGGAAATGTATTTTTTGACTGGTGCAGTCGGCTATCACAATGCCGTTGCTGCCCTTTTTCGTCGTCGCGTCAGTGTAGATTCCATAACCGGCGTTGGAAATCTCGCGCGACATTATGTTCAGCGCGGCTTGCGCCGATGTCAGCGCGTCGGTGCGTCGGCTTTCTCGCGCGCGCACGCTCACAGCGCGCCCGAAAAGACTCGCCGCCAGACCGAGCAGAAGAAGCGTTATCGTCATCGCAATCAACATCTCAACAAGCGAAAAACCGGCGGCACTACTTTTTTTAATTTGTTTCATTTTGATTTTCCTTCTAGTTTGCTCTGACGCGGCGCAGAATTACGGTTGCCGGAATTGACGTTTGCCAACCCGGCGTCGGGCTATCGAGCGCTACCGTTACAGTTACTTCCTTTAATGTCGTCGTAGATTCATTAGTAGATTGAATGCCGCTCGTCGCCAAATCGTTATCAACGGAAATATCAACGCGGTAACTTCCACCGTCGCCCGAAGTAACAATCTGCCGCGCTTTTGTTCCGCCGGTTAAACTCGCATCCGTAATCTCCGGCGTAAATTTTGCGCTTCTCATCTGCTCGACCTGCTGCTGCAAAACCGCCAGCGCCTGCGCGCGCGAGTTATTTCCGGCGTTATAATTAATGGCATAAGTAAAGGTTGCGAAAATTCCGAGCAATGCGACCATTAAAATAACCATCGCAATCGTTACCTCGACGAGAGAAAAACCCGTCTCGCGGCGGCGCTTTTCATCTTCAAATTCGGGGTAAAAAAATTTCTTGTCTGCTGCTTTCATAAAATTTTTGCCGATGCGGGCAATCGGGCTTGAATAATTATTTTTAATGCTTCCGCCAAAAACGAATTTGTAAATTTTACGGGTCAACCTCGACATTCGGATTAATATTATAAGTAGAAGCGACGGTCGTAACCGTCGGGTCCTGGAAAGTCGGCTGGCTCGCGCCGCCGCTCAGCATCGCAACCGTTCCCGACGGCGAAACGTAAATTACGTCGGCGGTATTAGAAGTTGCGTTGGCGGCGGTGCAAACATCGTTACAAATCGTAAAAATCGGCGTTATAGTTTGCGGCGTAGGCGTCGTTCCGTCTGTTGCAGTTGCTCGCCCGTATTGGTCGAACGTTATCGTTATCGGAAAAACAAGATTGTTTCCGACGAGGTTGATTCCGTTTTGCCCGCTAAAATCTATCGTTCGCGTGTCCGAAGCGTCCGCAGCCGTTCCGTTTTGATTCAAGTCGGTTCTGACGGTATATGAAGTCGCATTTATGATTTTTACCTGCGCTTGCTCGGCGGCGCTGACGGCTCTTCTTTTGACCGAATCAAAACGAGCGCGTTCGAGATTGACTTTCAACTCGCGGGAAATGTTTTGCCTTTTAACCTGATTTTTCGCGCCGCCGAATCGCGCGATGGCGAGCGTTACCAAAACCGCCGTAATGACCAAAACAATCATTAACTCGATTAAAGAAAATCCTCGCTGAGAAATATTATTTCTTTTTTTCATTACGATTTTCCTGAATTATTCAATACTTTGCCTCAGAGATATTGCGTCATTAACCGTTATAACAATTTTTGATAAACTTTGTCAATAATTGTTTGTATTTGTTTAACCAAAGAATTGCAAAAAAACTGCTCTTTTACAAGCAGCCTTTTAGCTTAGATTTATTTAGGTATTAATCGAAACAGTTTTGCGGTACGCTTTCCATCGTGTTTTTTATCAGCATATCGACTACAGGATTGAAATCGTGATTGTTTTCTTCCCAAACGCGCAACTGCTCGTCGGCGGAAGTTCCGCGCTCTAAAATCGTGTGAATATGTTCGACTTCTTTGCGCGAGCCTAAATCGTCTAAAACTTCGTCAACAAAATCAAGCAACTCACGAATTAAATCGACGGCGGGAACTTCCTTCTGTTTGCCTAAATCGAGCATTTTTCCTTGCAAGCCCCAACGGACGGCGCGCCATTTATTTTCTTGAATCAGCATTCGGCGATACAAACGGAAGCCGAGATTTTTGTCCATCAGCATATTCAATTTAGCGACGATTGCTTGGAAAAGCGCGGCGACGGCGATGGTATCGTCAACGCGCGTCGGAATATCGCAGACGCGGAATTCGATAGTCGGGAAAAACGGATGCGGGCGCAAATCCCAGTAAATTTTTTTCGCGTTGTCGATGCAATTCATACTAACGAGCAATTCAACGTAACGCTCGTAAGCCGCATAGGAGTCGAAATGGTCTGGAATGTCGGTGCGCGGAAATTTTTTGAAAACTTCCGAGCGATATGATTTCAAACCCGTATGATGACCGAGCCAGAACGGGCTGGAAGTCGTCATCGCCAGGACGTGCGGCAGAAAATAGCGCGCCGCGTTCATAATATGAATCCGCCGGTCTAAATCGGTGATGCCGACGTGAACGTGCAGACCGAAAATTAGAAGCGAACGAGCTACCATCTGCAATTCTTCGACGAGAAATTGATACCGCTCGTCATCGAAAATTTCCTGCTCCGACCATTTTGAAAACGGGTGCGTGGAGGCGGCGACAATCTCCATTCCTTTTTTGCGTGACAGCCAAGAAATAATGCAGCGCAGTTTTGTAATATCGGCGCGCGCTTCTTCTATATTGGCGCAGACGCCCGTTCCGACTTCAATCATCGATTGAATCATTTCGGGTTTTATTTTCTCGCCGAGCAAGAGCCTGCCTTCGTCCAAAATCTCTGAGACGTGCGATTTCAACTCGCGCGTCGTCGGGTCAACGATTTGAAATTCTTCTTCGATTCCAAGCGTAAATTGCTCAAACATATTTTTGTCCTCAATCCTTGCGGGTTACGGCAGTTTAATTAATTTCTTTAATTTTAGCCGAGTTTCCCGAAAGGACAAGCGAGCAATGACGAAATTATTCAAGCTCTAATTCCCTTTTCAAAAGCGCCTCGTCTTCCTTCGACAAATTATGAAAACGCACGCCGACGCCTTGCCCGGGGTCGGTATAAGCGACAACGCCGCCGATGTAAACTTCCTGTCCGCCGATAGTCATCCGCAAAAAAATTTCCGTTCCGGTTTCCAGCGCGGCGTTGCTCGTCATATATAAGCCGCCAATGCCGATGTCGCGCGTATTTGCAATTCCGGTGGCATCCTCGCCGCCAAAATTCACGTCAACAATCAATTTTTTGCGGTCTGAACCGCGCCTCTCCGAAGGCGTAAGTGCTTGTTCCGGCTCTTTCGGTATCATTTTTTTCCTCTCTGTTTTTAGATTTCTGTTTTTAGATTATGGAAAACTTCCGTTTTATTTTAACCGTTTTTCACTTGATTGGAAAAATATTTTCAAAAATAAATTGAAACGCTCGAATTAAAATTATAAAACGATTGTCACGCTCATTAAATTCATCTGAGTTTTTCGGTTGTCTTTTCCTTATTTGCAAATTTTTTTTGGTCAAGTTACCATAATTTCTCATTAATACAAGTGATTTATTAGCCTTGCATTCTCAATTAAGCTAAAATCAATCATACTTTTTTGTTTTAAGGTTTTACTTTTTTATGGGTTTTTCGACAATTGCAATTCACGCGGGCAACGAACCGGACAGCGCGACCGGCGCGGTCAGCGTGCCGATTTATCAAACCTCGACTTACGCGCAGGAAGGTCTCGGAAAACACAAAGGCTACGAATACGCCAGAACGCAGAATCCGACGCGCGCGGCGCTGGAAAAAAATATCGCCGCGCTGGAGAACGCACGCTTTGGTTTTGCTTTTGCTTCTGGAATGTCGGCAATTGACGCTTGTCTGAAACTTGTCAAATCGGGCGACCACGTAATTTTAGGCGATAACACGTACGGCGGAACTTATCGCCTGTTCAGCCGTATCCTTGCAAATTACGGAATTGAGTTTGATTTAATTGACGCCTCCGACGCGACTAATATTGAACGAGCCTTTAAGCCGAATACAAAAATGGTTTTTGTCGAAACGCCGACAAATCCGGTTATGACGGTTACGGATTTGCAGGCGGTTTCCGATATAGCACACGCGCACGGCGCGCGGGTTGTTTGCGATAACACATTTATGTCGCCGTATCTGCAGCGCCCCGTTGATTTCGGCGTGGATATTGTCGTTCATTCGACAACCAAATATTTAAACGGTCATTCGGACAGTATCGGCGGATTTGTCGCGCTTAATAATGAAGAAGACGCCGAATGGATTGGATTTATCCAAAACAGCATCGGCGCGATATTGTCGCCGTTCGATTCGTTTCTGGTTCTGCGTGGTACAAAAACTCTTGCAATTCGGATGGAAGCGCACGACCGCAACGGGCGCGCCGTCGCCGCATTTTTAGACGAGCATCCACGCGTTGAACGAGTTTATTATCCCGGCTTGCAGTCGCATCCGCAGTTTGAGATTGCCAGCCGCCAGCAGAAAGGCTTCGGCGGAATGGTTGCCTTTGAAACCGGTTCGCTCGCAAACGCAAAAAAAGTTCTGGAAAACGTCAAACTTTGCACTTTGGCAGAAAGTTTAGGCGGCGTCGAAAGTTTGATTTCGCATCCGGCGTCAATGACGCACGCTTCCGTTCCACCGGAAAAACGACAACAACTGGGCATTACCGACGGTCTGGTTCGCGTGTCGGTCGGGATTGAAGACATCGAAGATATAATCGAAGATTTAGACCAAGCACTTCAATAGTGGTGAGTGGTGGGTGGTAAGCGGTTAGTGAAAGACGAATTCATTAACTCACCACTCACCACTCACCACTCACCACTATTTATTATGTTGACTGTTGAAATACACGCTACATCGCACATCGGGCGCGTTCGCAAAGGCAATGAAGATAATTATCTTCTGCTTCATATTTCCAACTCGAAAACTTGGACAAGCTCGCAAGAACCGGATGAATTTATCGTCGAATCGCAGCAATTCGACATCGACGACAACGGAATTATTTTAGCCGTTTCGGACGGAATGGGCGGCGCGCTTGCCGGTGAAGTCGCCAGCAAAATGGCGGTCGAAACCGTCAGTCGGCAATTTCTGGGCGAAGATTTGGATAAAACAGTTTCTCCCGAACAAGCAACTGATTCGCTAATCGGCAAACTTTACGAAGCGACCGTTTACGCCAATCATTTAATTCATCAGCAAGGGCGCTCCGACCCGCAGTATAACGGTATGGGTGCGACTTTTACCGGCGTCGGCATTTCGCCCGCGGCAGTTGATTTAATACAAGTCGGCGACAGTCGCGCTTATCTGGTTCGCAGCGGCAAGATTCATCAGGTAACAAAAGACCAATCGCTCGTTCAGCAATTGATTGACGCCAAACAAATCTTGCCCGAAGAAGCCGAAACGCACACGCTTAAAAACGTTATCTTGCAGGCGCTCGGCGCGCAAAACGAAGTATTTCCCGTTCCGACGCGCTTGATGCCGCAGCGCAACGATATTTTATTATTGTGCAGCGATGGATTATCTAATAAAGTCGGCAGCACCGATATGCAGAGAATTATTTTAAGCCATCACAACGCGCTGCATCTGGCTTGTGCCGAACTTATCAAGTTAGCCAACGAACGCGGCGGCGAAGACAATATAACTTTAATTTTAGCCAAACTCGCGGGCAGCGATTTGCCCGAGCCGACCGAAGAAGAAATCAAATTAGAAGTATTGAATTTCGGAGATATTCACGACACGGCTGACCAAAATACGGCAGAAATTTTATAAGGGTAAAAAATAAAAGGTAAAAATCAGGAATTAATCCGAACTTTTATCCTTTTTACT
Organism: Acidobacteriota bacterium; assembly: GCA_030948995.1. Taxonomy (GTDB): domain Bacteria; phylum Acidobacteriota; class Blastocatellia; order Pyrinomonadales; family Pyrinomonadaceae. The sequence goes on along the minus strand of JALYZF010000302.1, from coordinate 1,634 downwards.
TTTTGCTTTCTTTTTGCTTTAACTTTCCTCTCTCCATTCAGGCAATTCACCGGCGCGCCTGACGTAAATTGAAGAACCTTTAACGTAAACGACCTCGACTTTTTCGCCTTCAACAAGCGGTTTTCTTTCGTCAATCGGAAACGCCGTCCACGTCGAGCCGAAAACTTTAACCGCGCTTTCTTGCAGTGCGCCGCGACTTGCCGAAACGACCGTTCCGATTTGTCCGGGCAAAGAATCGCTGCCGCTTTTCAGAGCGTTTTCACTTTTGTGTTCAAATAAATTGGCAAAAATCGTCCGCGACATTACCGTTAAAACAATCGAGACTGCCGCAAAAATTAAAAACTGCCCGCCGAAACCTAAACCGAGCCATCCGGCAAACGCCGCTGCGAGCGCGCCGATTCCAAACCAGAGCAGCACAAAACCTAAAGTTAGAGTTTCGGCGACGATTAGAATCACGCCCAAGACAATCCACAAAATCCACGCAAATTCTTCCATATTTACTAAATAATTTACGCCAACAAGTATCGCAGTAAATTACCGTTTTGTCATTATAATTCGCCACTAGCGATTTGTTTTCATCATTTAAGTTTTATCTCTTTGAACTTGAAAAAAAGCGTGTTAATCTTTTCAACGTGCTTGGGTGGCGGAATTGGTAGACGCACAGGACTTAAGCAAAATTTGAGCGCATAGGCTGGAAACCCTTATGTGGATGAAGTCAAATTCGGTGAAACCTTTAACAATGGCAATACCGAGCTAAGTTTGAAAATCGTTTTTCAAAAAAGTGTAGAGACTTGACGGCTTCCGCCTGACTGCTATTTTTAGTAAAAGGCGAAGATAAAGTCCAGACCACAAATTACTTTTTTCGGAAAGTAAGCGACGAAAGTCGTAGTTGGTAAGAAAATCCTGTGTCCTTCGGGGCGTGCGGGTTCGATTCCCGCCCTAAGCACCATTTAGAATCAGTAACTCCGAGGCATTTCAAAGGGATGCCTTTTTCTTTTATTTTAAAAGATTGAACATAAAGCGCAAATCACTTAATTTTAATAAAAAGTTGCTGACATAAGGTTTGCGTTTGTTTGAAAAATGTTTTCGATTTTGAATTTTGATTTTTTATCCTATATCGTGCAAAAGCTAAACGATATTGTAGCCGCCAAAGATGGACATTCTTCCGCCTGTCCGTGTAAAATGCCAGCAAAGTGCCTTAAATACAGAGTTTTAATTTATTTGTCGGCAATGGCACAACCATTGCTTTAATACTTCGCGGATGTCGCAGTTTGAAAAAATCCGCGAAGACGGAGGTTGGATATGAACTTATTGCGATTAGCGACCAAAATCTTTGCGGTTTTTTCTTTGCTCTTTGTAAATTTTATTTCGGCAAATTCCCAGACGGGAAACGCGCGCAGCGTTTATGAGATTCAAGCCGGCACAAAAATTCGCGTCTCGATGGATAATGAGATCAATTCTAAGATTGCGAGAGTAAACGACACATTTACTGCAACGCTCGCCGAACCGCTCGTGATTCGCGGAGTTACGGTTTTGCCCGTCGGCGCGGTAATCGAAGGCAGAATCATAAAAGTTAAAGACGCGGCGGCGGGCGGGCGAAACGGAAGTATGACAGTTTCTTTTGAAACAATCCG
>JALYZF010000280.1 GCA_030948995.1 Acidobacteriota bacterium | reverse complement strand
AATAAAACAAAAAGAGCCGGAAAATTTTCCGGCTCTTTTTGTTTTATTTCTGCAAATTCCGGTTACCAAATTTTGCAGGCAACGGCGCGAACCATCGCATCGCCTTGTTTGCAGCCGAAGGCTTGGGCAAACTGCGGGAGATTTGAAAGTGGTCCGTCAACGCGGAAACGCGGGAGCGCGTGCGGGTCGGTTAAAACCTGCTGGCGTTCGGCTTCGGCACGGGCTTTTGCCGCCCAGACTTGCGCGTAGCCTAAGAAAAATCGCTGTTCGGGCGTGAATCCGTCAATTTTTGCCGGACGCGGTTTGCCTTCTAAGGATTTTTCATACGCGGCGTAAGACATCGTTAAACCGCCGAGATCGGCGATGTTTTCGCCTAAGGTCAACCTGCCCTGCATATTCAATCCCGGAGCAACTTCGTAGCCGCTGAACTGGTCGGCGACGCACGAGGCGCGTTCGTCAAATTTCGCTTGGTCTTCCGGTGTCCACCAACTTTGATAATTTCCCTTTTCGTCGAATTTGCTGCCTTGATCGTCAAAACCGTGTGTGATTTCGTGACCGATGACCGCGCCGATTGCGCCGTAGTTTATCGCATCGTCCGCATCGGCATTAAAGAACGGCGGCTGCAAGATTCCGGCGGGAAACACTATTTCGTTATAACTCGGATTGTTATAAGGGTTGACGGTCGGCGGCGTCATCGACCAGCGCGTTTTATCAACCTTTTGCCCGACATCCTGCAAATCGCGGGCGCGGTCGAATTGACCAACTTTCAGACTGTTTTCAAAATATGATTTACGGTTAAGTTTTAGCCCAGCATAACCGCGCGGGTTGGTATTAAAGCCAATTTTGCGCTGGTATGCGTTGAGTTTCAGCAAGGCTTTTTCCTTGGTTTCGGCGCTCATCCAATCGGCTTGCGAAATTCGCTCGCGGTAAGCAGCAAATAAATTGTCAATCAATTCACCGACGCGCTTTTGGGCTGCGGGCGTGAAATTCTTTTTAATGTATTCCGCGCCGAGCGCTTCGCCGACGGCTCTGTCGGTCGCGTTGACGCAGCGTCTCCAGCGCGGTTGCTGTTCTTTTGTGCCGTTCAGATATTTGCTGTTGAAATTAAAATCTTCGTCCACGAATGCTTTCGACAAGCGCGGCGCGGCAGACTCTATCGTCATCCAACGCAAGTAAGTTTTCCAATCGTTTATCGAAACGTCCGTCAGCATTTTATTGACTTCTGTAAAAAACTCCGGCTGACCGACGTTGAGTTCCGTAACGGTCGGAACGCTGCGCGCCGTCATATAATCCGCCCATGAAAAATTCGGAGTCATTTCCGAAAGCTGCGCTAAAGTTCTCTTGTTATAACTTTTTTGCGGATCGCGCTGTTCGACTCGCGTCCTCGAAGCATTCGCCAAACGAGTTTGAATCGCCATTACAGTTTTAGCGTTCATTGCCGCACGATCGGGGTCGTCGCCGAGAAGTTTGAACATATTCGTCATATGTTCAACGAATTTTGCGCGCGTTTCGACTGCTTTGGCGTCGTCTTTCGTATAGAAATCGCGGTCGGGCAGAGTCAACCCGCCTTGTCTGAGACCGACGATATTCATCGAACTGTTTTTCGCATCCGCGCCGACCTCGAAGCCGAACAAAGCCGGAATTCCCGCGCCGTGCATCAACGCAATCTGACGCTGCAAATCTTTTGTGTTTTTAATTTTATTAATTTTTTTGAAATATGGTTTGAGCGGTTTAACTCCGACTTTTTCAATCGCCGCTTCGTCCATACACGATGCGTAATAATCGCCGATAAGTTGCTCGTTGCTGCCCGCCGCTGCATTCATTGTTTTCGCATCGGCGTCAAGAATTTCTCGCAAGGCGGCGTTATTGTTTTCGCCTAAAATATTAAAACTTCCCCAGCGCGAGTAGGCTGCGGGAATTTCGGTTTTCTTTACCCAAGTGCCGTTGGCATACTGGAAAAAATCGGCGCAGGCGTCAGCCGAAGTATCCATTCGGGTAGTATCGAAAGCCGGTACGGTTTGCGCCATTGTCGTCGCGGAAACAGACACAAGAATAGCCAAAGCCGTAACGAAACGTAGACCAAGTTTAGACATTTATATTCTCCTAAGTTAGTTGTTGAAAGATTAGATTTTTGTTTCTACGGCTTGAGACGCAAAAATGTTTCGCGCGGTTGGAAAGAAAATTTTTTGTCGTTGGAAATTTTGAAATTTTCCTAATCTATAAAACGGGAACAAATTTTTCGAGAACTTTCTGCCGAAGAGTCTGCGCCAATTCTTTGCGGTCGGTTTTCAATATCCTTTCGTCGCCGAAACTAACCGTTGCGCTAAATCCGCGCAATTGAAACAGGCGAAAAAGATGTGCGCCAAAACTTATGTCTTCCCACCAGCAAATCGTATTGCTCGCGGTCGAATGATTGTCAATAGTTGCATAGCTGATTGAAACGTAGGAAACGGGCAAATCGGCGCGCGCGGCAAATTCAAGAAATGAAGAATTAAACGGCAAAACGGTTTCGCCTTTCGTGCTTGTGCCTTCGGGAAAAACGATGACGCCTTCGCCGA
>JALYZF010000168.1 GCA_030948995.1 Acidobacteriota bacterium | reverse complement strand
GCTTTTAAGTTTTTGACATCTTCGTAAGTCATTGAGATTAACTCCTATAACTTACTTTTTGTCATTTCTATTCTAATTTCGCAAGAGGTCTAATGAATCCATACTCTCATTATGAGAGTCAGATGTCAACTAAAATATCTCTTTGACCAAAAACATCCTAAGAATTACCATTAAACTTTCATTCAAATAAATATGGAAATTTTATCTTCTCTCAATCCGCCACAGCGCCAAGCCGTCGAGCAAACCGAAGGCGCATTGCTTATTCTCGCAGGCGCGGGTTCGGGCAAAACGCGCGTTATAACCTTGCGAATCGCTTATTTAATCGCCGGAAAAAATGTGCCGCCCTATAACATTCTCGCCGTAACTTTCACCAACAAAGCGGCGGGCGAGATGCGCGAGCGCGTCAATACGTTTCTGCAAGGGCGACAACTTCAAAGCGCGCCGCTGATAGCGACATTTCATAGTCTTTGCGTCAGGATTCTGCGTCAAGACATAGAGCATCTCGAAGAAGGCTATACAAAATCCTTTACCATTTACGACACCGCCGACCAGCAAAAAGTAATAAAGGCTTGCGTTAAAGACATCGGCTTGGACGAAAAACAGCTTTCTGCTCGTCTTGTGCAAAGCCAAATCAGCGCGTCTAAAAATCGCGGCGAAGACCCGGAACTTTATGCTTCGAGAGTTGAATATGCCGATGAAAGACGCACGGCGATAGCGCGCGTTTTCCGAATGTATGAAGAACGTCTGAACAACGCCAACGCGCTCGACTTTGACGATTTGCTGATAAAAACCGTTCGACTGCTTAGAAAATCTCAAGAAGTCCGCGACAAATATAACAATAAATTTAAATATATTCTGGTTGACGAATATCAAGATACAAATGCTTTGCAGTTTGCGCTGATTCAGTATTTGACCGAAAAGCAGCAGAACATCTGCGTAGTTGGCGACGACGCTCAGAGTATTTACGGATTTCGCGGCGCGGACATCGGCAACATCTTGTCGTTTGAAGAACATTATCCGAATGCGAAAGTGATAATGCTCGAACAAAATTATCGCTCGACGCAAACCATCTTAGATGCGGCGGACGCGATTATCAGCAACAACGAAGGTCGAAAAGAGAAAAAACTCTGGACAAGCAACGCGAGCGGCGAGAAGATTTTTTATTATCAAGCGTTTGACGCAGACAACGAAGCGCGTTTTATCGCCTCGCGCATTGAAGAACATCAACGACGAAATCCGGCGGATAAAATCGCCATTCTCTACCGCACAAACGCTCAATCGCGCGTATTTGAAGACGCTTTGCGCCGCCACCGAATCGAATACAATATTGTCGGCGGGTTTTCCTTCTACGAGCGCGCCGAAGTCAAAGACGTTATTGCTTATTTAAAACTTATTCTAAATCCTTTCGATGATATTACGCTTTTAAGAGTTATCAACACGCCGCCGCGCGGATTAGGCAAAACATCGCTCGACGAATTGAGTTTTCGCGCCAAAGATTTCGGCAACTCGCATTGGGAAGCGCTGGCAATTATCACGGACGAAAAATATGACCAGCCGTTAAATCTAACGGCGCGGGCTTTGGAATCTCTGCGCGCCTTTAAAAAAACAGTCGAAAAACTTCAAGTTAAATTAACTGAAAGTTCGCAAGCAGACAAACCTGTAACGGAAATTGTTATTGCCGCAATTGAAGACACAGGTTATGCAAATATGCTGCGTGCTGAAAACTCGGACGAATCGGCGACCAGACTTGAGAATTTGGAAGAACTCGTCAACGCCGCCGTCGAATATGACAAGCAGGAAGAAAACGGTTTGCGCGATTTTATCGACCACGCCGCATTGTCATCGGATATGGACAAATTCGACCGCAACGCGCGCGTAACACTGATGACGGTTCACTCGGCAAAAGGCTTGGAGTTTCCGACCGTTTTTCTCGTCGGTTTGGAAGACGGCATTTTTCCGCATTCGCGCAGTATTAACGACCCGAAAGAATTGGAAGAAGAACGCCGCTTGGCGTATGTCGCCATCACGCGCGCCGAACGGAATTTGTATGTTACGCATTCGCTGAGGCGAAGAGTTTACGGCGAAGAAATGGCGGCTGAACCGTCGCAGTTTTTAAATGAACTGCCGCTCGATTTAATACAGGATTTATCGCGCGGCTCGTCGTGGCTCTCATTTGCCAAAAGCTCGAATGTAAAAAACAACAAACACGCCGCGAATGCTTTGCGCGGCGAAACGATTTCCGAAAAACCGAAAAATCTTTACACCGGAAAAACTTACAATAACGCCGAAGCAATCGCCGAATTTTTTAGCAAGAAAAAGAATGCTTCGCAAATAAGTTTCGGCGCGACGGAAGAAAAGCCGAAATCGCCTTCCGGTTTCGATAAATTAAAGGCTTTGTCCGAGAACGCGAAAATCGAAAATCCAAAATCCAAAATGGAAAACGGTTTTGTTCCCGGCTCGCACGTGCGCCACGCAAAATACGGCAAAGGATTGGTTTTGCGCCGTGAAGGCACGGGCGACAACGTAAAGCTGACAATTAGTTTTCCCGGCTTCGGTCAAAAAAAACTGATTGAAAAATTTGCGAATTTGGAAAAGGCTTAACGAAGAAACGGCTCAAGCGTCCACCGGACTTTTGATGCCAAGTCGGTTGTTTTGCAAAATGTGCGTGTAAATCATCGTCGTCGAAATTTCCTTATGTCCGAGCAAATCCTGAATCGTGCGAATATCATAGCCGTCGGCAAGAAGATGCGTGGCAAACGAATGTCGCAAAGTATGCGGGCTGGCATTT
>JALYZF010000261.1 GCA_030948995.1 Acidobacteriota bacterium | reverse complement strand
AATAAAACTCGCCGATGGAATTGTCGCCCTGCAAAATAACAGACGGATATTTCCAAGTAATCGCGCTGCCGGTTTCAACCTGCGTCCAAGAAATTTTTGAATTCCGACCGCGACACGCGCCGCGCTTTGTCACGAAATTATAAATTCCGCCTTTGCCGTTCTCGTCGCCCGCATACCAATTCTGGACGGTTGAATATTTGATTTCAGCGTCGTCCAAAGCAACGAGTTCGACGACCGCCGCGTGAAGCTGATTCGTATCAAACTGCGGCGCGGTGCAGCCTTCGTTGTAGGCAACATAACCGCCTTCTTCGGCAACAATCAGCGTGCGTTCAAACTGTCCCGAATCCTGAGTGTTGATGCGAAAATACGTGGATAATTCCATCGGACAGCGCACGCCTTTCGGAATAAAAACAAACGAACCGTCGGAAAAAACCGCAGCGTTCAGAGCCGCATAAAAATTATCGTTCGACGGCACGACAGAGCCGAGATATTTCTTTATAAGTTCGGGATAATCGGCGACCGCTTCCGTAAAGGAACAGAAAATCACGCCCGCTTCCAAGAGTTTTTTCTTATAAGTCGTCGCCACCGAAACCGAATCGAAAACCGCGTCAACCGCGACGTTCGCCAACATTTTTTGTTCGGTAATCGGAATGCCGAGTTTTTCAAAAGTTTTAATAAGTTCCGGGTCAACTTCGTCTAAACTTTGCTTTTTCGCTTTTTGTTTCGGCGCTGAGTAATAACTGATGTTTTGGAAATCAATGTTCGGATATTGAAAGTTTGCCCAATTATCGGGCTGGCGCATTTTCAACCAATGACGAAACGCTTTGAGGCGAAATTCAAGCAGCCATTCGGGTTCGTTTTTCTTGCGCGAAATCAGTCGCACGGTGTCTTCGGATAAACCTTTGGCAATCGTTTCCGTTTCGATGTCGGTCGTAAAACCGTATTTATATTCACGGTTAACTAAAATTTCATTTGCTGTTGTTGACATAAAATTTACTTCAAAGTCATTTGTTACTGCCTGCCGAATTGCGGCTCAAGCGTTCGATGAATTCCTTTAATCTGGTGAAAAGTTTCGCTGACGCTGGCTTCTTCGCCGACAAGCTGCGCGAGCGTAATCTGCGACAACGCGTTTTCGACAATTTCGTGAAGTCCGACAATTACGGGACGAATGCCGCAATCGCCTTTATGAACGCACGAATCTAAAATTCCCGTGTAGCTTTCGCAGTGTTTGCTTAAAACGTCTTTATCGAGAACTCTAATAATCTCATTCAGATGTATTTCACCTGCCGCACGCGCCAAACTATAGCCCCCTTTTGTGCCGCGCGTCGCTGAAACGAATCCGGCTTTATTGAGCAGCCACATTAATTTTCCGGCATTGGCGGGCGTGATGCCTTCGCGTTCGGCGATTTGATTCAACGTCAAAGATTCGCCCGCGCTCAAGGTTGCAAGCTGCAAAAGACATCTGAGTCCGTATTCTTCCTGTGCCGAAATTTTCATAGTTTCGCTTCTTAAAATTTATTCTTCTCGCGGCGAACTTTAAGAATATCAAATCTTTACTTTTTATTCAAGATTAGACTTGTTGAAACCGCTCGCACCGTCGGCAGCTTAAATTACCGGCGCAGAATTTTTATTTTGCAGACGCGAATTCCGAATTCCGCATTTGTTTTTGCTATTATTAACGGGCAATGACCGCAACCGCATCGTTTCGTAAAAAATTGAAAGTCCGCTGGCGTTTCTTTCGCCCGCAGCGTCGAAAATTAAAACTGCGAATACTCAAACTTTCCCTGTATCTCGTGCCGCGCGAAGCGCAGAGAGTTTTTATACTCACACTTGTCGTCGGCGCGATTTGCGGTTTGGCGGCGGTCGGGTTTCATCTTGCGATTATCAAAGCGGAAAATCTTTTGATTGAAAACGCGATTGCCGCGCCCGACGGGAATTGGATTTGGCTCACGGTTTTAACGCCCGCGCTTGGCGGACTTCTGAGCGGAGTTTTGCTTTCATACATCGTTCCCGGCGCGCGCGGCAGCGGCATTCCGCAGGTGAAAATCGCGTATGAAATAAAGGGCGGCAGGTTGCCGTTTCGAGATGCAGTCGGGAAATTTTTCATCGGCGTTCTGCAAATCGGTTCGGGCGCGTCATTGGGGCGCGAAGGTCCGACGGTTCATATCTGCGCGGGTATTGCCAGTTGGTTGGGTAAATCTTCAGCGTTGTCGCAGCAAAATTTAAAGCGTCTTTTGCCGGTTGGCGCGGCGGCTGGCATCGCGGCGGCTTTTAATGCGCCGATTGCTGCCGTAACTTTTACGATTGAAGAAGTCGTCGGCGACCTTGACCAGACGGTTTTGTCGGGCGTGATTGTCGCGGCGGCAATTGCGGCGGCGATTGAACGCTCGATTTTGGGCGAGCATCCGGTTTTCACCGTTACGCAAAATTACGGTCTGCATTACGCTTCGTCGCTTGTTTTGTATGCCGCGATGGGCGTTGCCGCCGCGTTCGTCTCGCTCGCTTTTACCGAATCTTTAATCAAACTTAGAAAATGGTTCGGCGAATTTAAGACAATTCCGGTTTGGGCGCGACCGACCGTCGGCGGCATCGTTACCGGAGTTTTAACCGTCGCCGCGCTGTATTTTTTCAAAACCGGCGGTATCAACGGCGCAGGTTACGAGACGCTTTCGCTCGCATTATCGGGAACTCTGGCTTTCAAAGTGATGGCGTTTTTATGCGTGATGAAACTCGTCGCCACCGTTTTTTCATACAGTTCGGGCGGCGCGGGCGGCATTTTCGCGCCCGCGCTTTTTATCGGCGCGATGCTCGGCGGAATGTTCGGATTTTTCGACGTGAATATATTGAATCATCCGAATTCGGAAATCGGCGCGTTCGCGCTCGTCGGAATGGGCGCGGTTTTCGCCGGAATCATTCGCGCCCCGATGACTTCCGTGCTGATAATTTTCGAGATGACGGGAAGCTATGGTTTGATTCTGCCTTTGATGATTGCCAATATGACGGCTTACGGGCTGGCTAAAAGATTTCGCCCCGTGGCGATTTACGAAGCACTGCTCGAACAGGACGGAATTTTTCTGCCGCACCGCGACAAAAAACCGACGCACGCGCTCGAACAAATCACCGTCCGCGAAGCGATGACCGAAAACGTCTTCGCGCTCGCAGCGAAGACGACCGTTGCGTCGGCAATCGAAAAAACTGCCAAACATAATTTTGCGATGTTTCCCGTCGTCGGCGAAAATCTGCGCTGTGTCGGCACGATTACAAAGGCGCGGCTGGCGCGAAATTTAGCGGAAAAAGGCGGCGCGCAAACGGTCGGCGAGATTGCCGAAAATCCGAAATTCGTTTATCCCGAATATTCTCTGAGCCGCGCCATCGTGCGAATGAACCAAGTCCGCGCGATAAAAATCGTCGTCATCGAGCGCGGCGACGACCAAAAGCTGCTCGGCATTTTGACGATGAGCGACATCGTGCGCGTGCAAGCCGAAGCATTGACCGACAAAGACGACAAAGACAATCTCGAATGGACGGCAATCCCGAACGTCACTGAACCTGATTAAGACAAAAGAAATTTTCACCGCAGAGACGCAGAGAGAAATTATTTAAAAATCTCCGCGTTTCCGCGTCTCTGCGGTTTAATTCTTTTCATATTTTGCCCGAATCTTCACGGCGCGCTCAAGCCCGTCGGCGTTTTCCAAAATTTTCAGGCGCAAATCTTTATCGAGGTTCGGATTGTCCGCCAGAAATTTGTTCACAATCGCTAAAGCCTGTTCGCTTTTCTGCCCGCCGATAAAAGCGGCGAGCCAGCCGTTGATGAAAAAGATTTTGCGATTGCGTTTTAAGTTCGGGAGTTCGGCTAACGCTTTTTCCAAATAAGGCAAAGTTAAATCAGAATGACGAACCGAATTAAACGGCACGAATGCAGCTTCAATCCAGCTTTCGGAAATTTCTTTGTTGACGGTAAAATCGTTGAAAAACTTCTGCTTATTGTCCGTCGTGGCGAAGCCCGCGTTTGCGGCGTAAGCGTAGCGTTTGGCGTCGTCGCCTGTTTCGGTTTTCTGTAAATCGACGAGTAGTCGAGGCGCGTCGGCGTCGCCTAAAATTGCAAGTTTAGTAATGATGTCGAATTTGTCTTTGGATTTGAGAACAAACAAACTCGCGCCGCGATTGTCCGAATGAAACGGCGAATCCTGCTGATTGGTGTTTTGATTGGCGACAGGCGCGTTCGTCGTCATCTGCGGCAATTGACCGCACGACGCGCCGCGACAGTTAAATCCTTCTATGACGAATTTGCCTGACAGAATATCTTTCAAAACGGTGCGCGCTTTTTCGGTCGAAGCGATGTTGAGAAACGCCCGCGCAAACGTGATTCGTAACCCAAGCGTTGGCGCGTTTTTCATTTTATCAATCAGAAGCGTTTCGATTTGCGGCAAGAGTTCATCGCGCTGTTTGTGGTTCAAGTAATAATTCATCGCGGTCGAAACTCTGCCCAAAAGAGTTTGAATCGTGCTTTCGTCCGATTCGACCGCGATATTTTTGATGACGAGCGCGACGTAATCTTTCGGCGCGAGTTCGGTTTCCCTGACCGAATCCCATAACGCGCCCCACATCATCGTGCGGAGAAAATCGTCTTTTTCCGTCTGGATATTTTCGAGAACATAAGCGCGGCTTCGCTCGTCAAGCAGAAAGATGCCGTAGCCGTAATCTTGGTAATTAACAAATGTGAATTGAACATTCCAACCGACAGGAATCATCAATGTGTCTGGAAATGCTTCTAACTCATCATAAGATTTCGATTTGGCAAGACCACTATCTACAATGTCTTTCTCTCCGCCATCGTGAATAACTAAAATTCTCGTCTCCATCCACCATTCATCGTTGCGATTTAAGGCGTTTATTTGACCATACGGACAAAATTTCTTGCCGTGTATTGAAGGGCATTTGTAATTACCGTTTTCTTCAAGAAGTTTAATAATTGGAAGTCCCGGCTTCGTAACCCACTTCTCTGACCACTGTTTCAAACCGCCTTTATCATATCCGCCATACGTTTCAAATTCCTTCACCAAATCCGTCCATTCGGCGTTTTTGAATTCGTGTTTCTTCAAAAATGCGCGGACTGCCGTTTGAAATTTATCTTCGCCCAGATAGAACTCGGCTTGGCGCAGGAACGACGGGGCTTTGCGATAGACGATGTTGCCGTAAGCGGATTTTGCCGCCGAGAGATTCGGGATTTCCTGATAAATCGGCGTTGTTCCGCGCGTCGCGTCGGTCAGATACGCGGCTTGCTTGTTGCGCTCGTAAAAGATTTTCCACGCATTGTATTCGGGCATCACTTTTTCCAGCGTTTTATACGCCATAAACTCGGCAAAGCCTTCCTTGAGCCACAAATCGTCAAACCAGCGCA